>CAZHLB010000174.1:0-10354 GCA_964533005.1 uncultured Saprospiraceae bacterium | reverse complement strand
AATCGAAGCGGGCAGGCTCCCCTTTAGGGGCGGGGGGTGTTTGCAATGCTATTCATACTTGCTTGAAAATGAAAACTTTAATCTTCGTCCTCGCCTTTGCCTGCACCCTCGCTGCCTGCGAAGAAGCCGCTTTCACTCCCAAACCGAGAGGCTACCCACGAGTGATTTATCCAGAAAAAGAATACCAGTCCTTCGATGAAAACTACTGCGAATTCACTTTCCAGTTTCCCAAATACGCCGTCGTCCAGCAAGACTCTACCTTTTTCGAGGAGAAGCCTGCGCATCCGTGCTGGTTCAATATTTACATGCCTGATTTCGAGTGCCGCCTGCATTGCAGCTACACGCCGATTTCAAA
The DNA here is from genome assembly GCA_964533005.1 of uncultured Saprospiraceae bacterium. Taxonomy (GTDB): domain Bacteria; phylum Bacteroidota; class Bacteroidia; order Chitinophagales; family Saprospiraceae; genus UBA6168. The sequence goes on along the minus strand of CAZHLB010000174.1, from coordinate 9,999 downwards.
ACAACTGCCCTTTGACAAGCTGAAAACCGATGCTTTCAAGATGACCGACTGGCACAACAAAAAGGCGACCTTCATCGAAAACACGCCCTTCTCAAAGCCCAACAACGTGAAAGGGATGCTTTTCCAAGTCGAGGGCCCCGTCGCTTCGCAGCTTCAGTTTTACGTTACCGACAGTTTGGAGCAGAAACATTTCATGCGCTGCGCCCTTTATTTTTACACGCAGGCTCGACCGGACAGCCTTGCGCCGGTGTATGAATTCGTGCGGAAAGACGTGGAGAAAATGATTGAAACCTTCGAGTGGAAATAGCAGAGCTTGAAAAGCAGGCAAATACCCTTAACCAAAAATTACCAAGCCTTCGTGCATCCAAAATTCCAGCGGCGACGTTTATCTGCCCGGCAGAATCAATTGCCATTGAAATACATGAAAAAACGTCACGTCGCAGGCATCCTCTACTTTAGTCTTGTGATGCTCGCTTGCAGCGAACTGCGCTACATCGAAGCAGTCGCCAATTCCAAACTCAAAATGCCTCGTGCCGAGCCTCGCCGAGCGCCGGATGACATCGAGTCGCTTCCCACCAATTCCAAAGTATTTGTGGTTTTTCCCGTTTCGGGGAAAAGCCGGAAAAACATCATCGGTCGCTTCGGCGAGCCTCGTGGCGGTGGCACTCGCTTTCACGAAGGCGTTGACATCGAAGCGCCAATTGGCACACCTGTTTATGCGGTTGCCAGTGGCGTGGTGACTTCGGTTAAGGAAGGCGGTAACGGCGGCAAGCAAGTCTGGATGGAAGACAGGAGCAGGGGACACCTTTATTATTATGCACACCTGAACAGCCAATCCGTCCAGCAAGGGCAGCGGGTGCAGGCAGGAACCGAAGTGGGAAAGGTCGGGCGCACCGGCAATGCGCAGACGCCACATTTGCATTTTGGGGTTTATGAGCCTGGTTATCAGGCGATTGACCCGATGCCTTTCATGCCTTAGCCAAGGAAAAAATCAACAGAAAAAAGTCAAAAAGGGGTGGCAAGTTGCCGCCCCTTTTTTGTTTCACTTTTTCCTGTTTACTTGGCAACATGGAATTTCCCGCCGACCAAAACTTGCCCGTTCCCGCCCACCAATTGCGGGAATTGCCGCCCCGCATGCTGCCGTTTTTCACGCAAGCAGTTTTGCTCACTGGCGACTTGTTCAGCCAAATTGGTTGGGCGATGGTGGCATTGGGTAGCTTGTTTTTCTGGACGAGCGCCTTGCAATCCGAGGTCAAATTTTGGTTCGAGGAACGGGCGGACATTTGGAAAGAGAAGCCCGGCTGGGTCATTGCAGCCGACTCGACTGGCAGTTTTGAAGACGAAAAACCAATCTGGCGCTACTCGCATTCCTTCATTTTAGAAGGCGAAACCTACCTCGGCGAGAGTTATTCCGCAGGCAAAAAATTCGATGCCCGGCAGGTGGTTTTCATTCGCTATCAGCCTGAAAATCCCGCTGTCAATTACATCATCGGTTGCCGCCGCAGCATATTCAGGTGGCAGGTTAACTTGCTGTTGCTCATGCCTTTAGCCGGATTGTTTTTTCTGATTTTACCCATCCGGCAAAATTTGAAATTCCTGCGCCTGCTTAAAATCGGCGACTTCACACGGGGGAAAATGGTTGCCAAAGACCCGACAGGAAAGAGCATTCGAGAGGGCGGCGCAGAGCATCCTATTTTCAAATACACCTTTGAATTCGAGCACAAAGACGTGAAATACCGAGCCTCCTGCCGCACCCATCAGTCTCATTTGGTCGAGGATGAAAACATGGAAAGCATCCTTTTCGACCGCTTCCATCCTACCTATAATTTGGTTTACGACGCCGTGCCAAACGTGCCAACCATCAGCCCGGCGGGGAAAATGATGCCGCTCTCGCCTTGGCGCTCGTGGGTGCTTTTCTTGCCTGCCTTCACCTTTTCGGTGAATTTGGTTTTTGCCCTTTTGTCAAAATGAGCCATACTTTTCCACCTTTGCCGCTCGATTTCGGAAGGCAGCTTGAGCTATCCGAAATCAGAAATCACAAATCAGAAATCGAACAGTGGCTGAAAAAATCATCTTCTCCATGTCGGGCGTCTCGAAGACGTTCCCGCCCAGCAAGCAGGTGCTCAAAAACATCTGGCTCTCCTTTTATTATGGCGCAAAAATCGGCGTGCTCGGTCTGAATGGCAGCGGCAAGTCCACTTTGCTGAAAATCATCGCAGGATTGGATGCCAATTACGAAGGCAAAATCGAGTTCGAGCGGCAATACAAAATCGGCTTCCTGCCGCAGGAACCTGTGCTGGACACCTCGAAAAACGTCCGCCAAATTGTCGAAGAAGGCGTCGGCGAATTGATGCATCACATGCACGAATACAACGAAGTCAACAACCGCCTCGCCGAGCCGCTCGGCGACGATGAAATGATGCAACTCATTGAACGCCAAGGCGAATTGATGGACATCCTCGACCGGAACAACGCCTGGGAACTCGACCACAAACTCGAAACGGCGATGGAAGCCCTGCGTTGCCCCGAAGGAGATGCGCCGATTTCGGTGCTTTCCGGCGGCGAACGCAGGCGGGTTGCGTTGTGCCGTTTGCTGCTTTCAAACCCCGACATTTTGCTGCTCGACGAGCCGACCAACCACCTCGATGCGGAAAGCATTGACTGGCTCGAACAATACCTGCAAAACTTCCCCGGCACCGTCATCGCCGTCACCCACGACCGCTACTTTTTGGACAACGTGGCTGGCTGGATTTTGGAGCTTGACCGGGGCGAAGGCATTCCCTGGGAAGGCAATTATTCAAGCTGGCTGGAGCAAAAAGCGAAGCGCATGGAGGTGGAGCAAAAGCACGAGGAGAAGCGCCGCAAAACGTTGGAGCGGGAATTGGATTGGATTCGCCTCAGCCCGAAAGCCCGCCAAGCCAAAGGCAAAGCTCGTCTCAACGCCTACGAAAAACTGGCGGGCGAGGAGACCAAAGACAAAGAAGCCAAACTGGAACTTTTCATCCCGCCGGGGCCCAAACTGGGCGACGTGGTTGTCAATGCTGACAAGCTGACCAAAGCCTACAACGGCAAGGTGCTTTTTGAAAACGTCTCGTTTTCAATTCCAAAAAATAGCATCGTTGGTATAATTGGGCCCAACGGGGCGGGGAAAACCACACTTTTTCGCATCATCATGGGCACGGAGCAACCCGACAGTGGCAAGGTGACCATTGGCGAATCGGTCAAGGTTTCCTACGTTGACCAATCTCACAAGGCACTCGAAGCGGAAAAGTCTGTTTTTGAAGTGATTGGCGAAGGAAACGACCTGGTGACGGTGGGCAGCTACACGTTCAATACAAGAGCTTACATCGCCCGTTTCAATTTTACCGGCGCTGACCAGCAGAAAAAAGTGGGCGTTTTGAGCGGCGGCGAACGCAACCGGGTTCACCTGGCCATGACCTTGAAGGACGGCGGCAACGTTCTTCTCCTCGACGAGCCGACTAATGACATTGACGTGAACACGCTGCGGGCGCTCGAAGACGCCCTCGACAGTTTTGCCGGGTGCGTCTTGGTTATCAGCCACGACAGGTGGTTCATTGACAGGCTTGCGACGCATATTTTGTCTTTTGAAGATGAAAGCGAGGTGGTGTTTTTTGAAGGAAACTACCAGGCTTACGAGTCGGCGAAAAAGGCAAAATTGGGCGACGTGACGCCGCACCGGAGGCGGTTCAAGAATTTGCTGAAAGCTTGAAAACTTGACTTTTTTTGAATTAGGATGCGTAGGATTTTCAAGGATATTAAGGATTGGGACGCACGTCCCAATCCTTAATATCCTTGAAAATCCTACGCATCCTAATTCAAAAAAAAGTGGAAACCAAAGAAAATGAAACAGTTACATCTCCTCATGCCGCTCTTGGCAGCCCTCTTTTTCGCCGCCTGCGGCAACCTGGAAAAGGAAATTGACCTCGACCTGCCAGAGTACCAAAGCCAATACGTAGTCGAATGTTACCTCGAACCGGGACAGCCGTTCAGCCTGGTTTTGACCAAGAGCGTACCCTACTTCGAGCCATTTCCCGAAGACCCGCTCGAATTCATCGAAGGCATTCTCGTGGACAGCGCCGAAGTAAGCATCACGCACAACGGAAAGACTTACGTCCTTGAAAATCAGCTCTATTTGAATTCGACGACCCAAAAGCTGTTCAATTATTTCAATCCGGAACTTGTGCCTGCCGACTTCGACCACGACTTTTCCTTGCAAATCACAACGCCAGACGGGAAGACCATCACCAGCACGACCCGCATCCTCCCGATAGTTCCAATTGACAGCGTCGTAGTTGAGTTTGACGAGGAACAAGACACGCTTGCCCGTGTCCTCACTTACCTGACGGACGACCTGAGCCAGCCGAATTATTACCGCCGGATGCTACACCTCAACTCGCTCGATAGCATCCCCGACCAAGACTTCACCACCTTCGATGATTTTGTGGACGACGGGCAAATCGTCTTTGGCTCCGGCTATATTTTCGAGGAAGGCGACACGGCTTTCAATACCATTTTTCACATCGAACGGGCGTATTTCGAGTTTTGGGAAAGCACTTTCAACGCCATCAATGCCAACGGAAATCCTTTCGGGCAGCCGAGCAGCATCATTTCCAACCTGTCAGGAAACGCCAACGCCATCGGCATTTTCACAGGTTTGAGCTACGACCGGAAAATGACCATCATCACGAAATAGGAATGTTTTTAGCAGCGGAGAGAGCGGTGTTTTGAGAGAAAAAAATTCATTTTTTTCTCTCAAAACATCGCTCTCTCCAACGTCTTTTGCCAGGCTGGGAATGAGGAATGAACTGGCAGTAGCTTGAACAATTTTCAACCCTGCACTGTACTTTCCCTGCACTGCAAGCTACGCTGCCGCCTTGGTGAAAGCACCGGGGAGGAAAGTCCGGACAACGTAGAGCGCCACACCACCTAACGGGTGGGATTCCGTCCCGATAGCTATCGGGACGGGAGACAGAGAGTGTCACAGAAAATTACCGCCACGAGCAATCGGGGTAAGGGTGAAAATGTGCGGTAAGAGCGCACGGCGCTGACAGGCAACTGCTGGGGCGGATAAACCTTGTGGGTTGAAATGCCATGTAAACCGGCGATGCTTTTTGCGAAAGCAAGGGGCGAAAGGGCTGCTCGCCTGAGCCGGAGGGTAGGCAGATAGAGGCTGGTTGCGAAGCCAGTCCCAGATAAATGGCAGCGTCCTGACTTCGGTTGGGATACAGAATCCGGCTTATTGGCTTGCAGTGCTTTTTTATTCCCCCACCAGCCATTTCTTGAACACCGGCGACCGCTCCGTGCTCACGACCGTATCCATATCGCAATTCGGGTTCAGCATCAATTTCACCCTCGATTTCGAGTAGGCGTGCATTTCCTTGATGGCGTCCACGTTCACGATGAACTGGCGGTTGATGCGGAAAAACTTGCCGTTGTCCATCAAGTCTTCCACTTTTTCCAAAGAATAATCAATGGGGTAACGCTTGCCTTCCTTCGTGGTCAGGAAGGTGATTTTGTCTTGTGTGTAGAAAAAAGCAACGTCGCCCAGTTCTACGACCCGGATGGTTTGACCGAAGCGAATAAGGAAGCGTTTGGTCTGCCCGTCGAGGTGCAGGGCTTTGGCGAGGTCGTCGAAGTTGACGTTGCCGCCGGGCTTCGACCACTTTTTGTATTTCTGGATGGCTTGATGCAACTCCTCTTTTTTGATAGGCTTGAGCAGGTAGTCAATGGCTTGGACTTTGAATGCCTGGATGGCATATTGGTCATAAGCCGTCGTGAAAATGATGGGCTTTTCGACATGCACCCGGTTAAAAATTTCAAAACTGGAGCCGTCCGCCAGGTGGATGTCAAGGAAAATCAGGTCGGGCAATTTGTTTTGCTCGAACCAGTGAACGGCGCTGTCCACGCTGTCTAACGAGTCCACGACTTCGGTTTGCTCGTCAATTTCCTGCACCATTTTCGCCAGGCGGCGGGCGGCAGCGGGTTCGTCTTCGATGATTAGCACTTTCATTTGCTTGGTTGATAAGGGTTGATAAGGGTTGATAAGGGTTGATGAGGGTCATCAACCCTTATCAACCTTCATCAACCCTTATCAACCTTCAAGATTTTATCACCGGAATACTCACCTTGAAGTACTCCTCGGTCTTTTCGATTTTCACTTTGCGGTCGCTCAAAACTTCGTAGCGGTTGACAATGCTTTGTAATCCGAAGCCTGTTGACTTGCCAGCGTCCAGCTTGGGCTGGAGGTTGTTTTGAATTTGGATGTAGCCGTTCGCCTCTGGCGAATGAATTGCAATGACAAGCGGTTTGGTTTTCGAAATGACGTTGTGTTTCACCGCATTTTCCACCAGCATTTGCAAGGTCAGCGGGGCGATGTAGAGGTCTTTGCCTTTCCCTTCCAATTGAATGTCGAGGCGCAGGTTGTCGCCGTAGCGGTGCTTGAGCAATTGGGTGTAAGCTTCCACCACCTTGATTTCTTCGTTCAGCGAGATGATTTCCTTTTCCCGGTACTGCAAAATGCTGCGGTAAAAATCGGAGAGATGTTCCACGTAAGTCACCGCACGCCTGGGGTCTTCCTCGATAATGGAAATGAGCGTGTTGAAGCTGTTGAACAGAAAATGCGGGTTGATTTGCGCCTTGAGCGCCTCGAACTGGCTCTCGATTTTTTCCTTTTTCAGCGTCGTTTCCCGGTTGATGGAGCGCTCCCGTTCCCGCATGATGAGGTAGAGCAAGCCACCGGTCATGAGCGTAATCAGCACCAAAAACCACCACCGCATCCAAATTGGGGACTTCACTTCGAAAGCGTATTTGATGATTGGCTCGTCGAGGTAGGCGTCGTTTTCGGTGCTTGTCATTTGAAATACGTATTCGCCCGGCGGCAAATTGGAATAGGTAGCCTGGCGGTCTTTCGAGTGAATCCAATACAGGTCGTAGCCTTCCAGTTTGTAGCGATATTCCACCGTGCCGGGGTCGGTGTACCACAAGCCAGTGTAAGTGAAAACGAGGTTGTTCTCGTCGTGCGAAAAGATGCTTTTTCGCTGGAAATCAATGGGTTCCAAAAAAACAGACACCGAGTTAAGCATCGTCCGGGGGTGGATGCTCAACCCTTCCCGCAGGGGCGTGTAACGGATGATATTGCCCTTCGAGCCAATCCAAATATTGCCATGCCGGTCGGTGCAAACGGCATTCAGGCTAGGCTCTAAGTTTTCGATGCCGACTTCTTTGCCATAATAAATAAGGTGCCCGGTCTCTGGTGTCAGCAAGTCAATGCCGGAAGAATGGACGACCAAAATCTCGCCTTTTTCCGTGGAGATGAGGCTGGTGATGGCAAGGTCTCTCATGCCTTCTTTCACCGTCAGGTGCTGAAATTCTTTGCCGTCGAATTCAAAAATGCCCTCTTTCGCAGTGCTGAACCAGATATGTCCCCGGCGGTCTTCGGCGATGGAATAAATAGCTCGGAGCGGAATGTCTTCGGTTACAACTTGCTGATATTCAGCTTTTTGAACTTGTTTTTTCCGGCTGACAGTCTCCGTGTCGGTTCGTTTTTCCACGACTGGGTGCCGGTGCAAGGCGTGGGAATAATTCGTGATTTTGCCATTTTCATCCAGCACGCTGATGCCTTTGCCGTCCGTGCCAAACCAAGTGCGCCCCTTGCTGTCAATGAAAACTTTGTAAATGAAGTCCGTGCCCAAGCCGCTCGCCTGGCTGAAATTCTGGTGCGGGATGGGCGAGCCAATATTTTTCACCGGGTCGTTTGTCAGTAAAAATTCCGTCGCACCGCCCTGCGTCGCCAGCCAAACCTTGCCCTTGCTGCCTGCGATGGATAAAATACTCCCATTTGCAAGCCCATCTTTTTCGCTCAGGCGGTGCAACTGACCTGTCGCTGGTTTGAACAAATAAGCCCCTTCGCCGAAGGTTCCAATCCAGATATTCTCAAACTCGTCTTCGTACAAGCTGATGACATTCAAAGGAATATGCGTCAGATGCTGCCGGAAAAAACTATTTCCCCGCTCGTCGAGGCGCTGGGTGAACAAGCCTTTTTGAGCGCCAATCCAGAGGTTGTTTTCCCGGTCACAAAGCAACGCCTGCACATTTTCAAAGGGCGCTTTCACGAAGCCAAATTGCCGGTTGGCATGTTGGATGCCGCCGGTGTTGCTGATGACCCAGATGTTGCCCTCGATGTCTTTCAGCAGGTCGTAAATTTTAGCGCCTTCCAGCCCGGCTTCGCCGCCGAGGTGGCGAAGCCTATTTTCGGTCAAAGAATAAAGGCAGATGCCGCCGCCTTCTGTGCCAATCCAAAGTTCCCGGTCGTCAAAAAGCGCCAGATGGCTCACCGAGCCATGCGCCCAATTCTTTACCGGCTGCGTAAATTGCTGTTTTTCAAGGTCGTAGTAACAAAAGCCTTCGTCGTAAGTGCCAATCCAAAAATTGCCCTTCGCATCCGGCAGCAACTCACGCACGATGTTGTCGGGCAATCCGTCGGCGACTGTCAGGTTTTTGATTTGGCTTTTTTTGCCCTCCGAAGCTGCTTCCGAAATGATGCTGATGCCGCCGTCGCTTCCCACCCACATTCTCCCTTGCCGGTCTCTTGCCATCACGTAAATGTCGTTTCCAAGCAAACCATCTTCCTGATTCAGGTTGTACAACCTGTTGTTTTTCAGGCAGTAAACTCCTTCGCCGTAGGTCGAAAACCAAAAATGCCCGGCGTTGTCTTCGGCAAAGCCGGTGATGGCTTTGGCAGGGGTGCCTTCTTCCGGTTGCCAGCGCACGAGCTGTTCTTTTTCAAGAAAATAAATCGAGCCATCGCGGTAGCCTATCCAAAGCATTCCGTTTGCCTGTTGGTAAATCGCAGTGACGTGCTGGCTGGTGGAATCACTTTTCAGAAAGGGCTGAAAATCAAGCCCATCGAAGCTAAACAAGCCCTCCGTGGAGCCGAACCAAAGCAGGCTTTGGCGGTCTTGGTAAATCTTTTCCACTTTGACAGTGAGGTATTCCTCTGCCAAAGGGTGGCTTTTAAAAAAGGGAACTTGTGCGCCGGAGCGCAGCGCAAGAAGGAAGAAGAATATGCCTGCGTAGATTTTCAATTCATTCCCTTTTTTCCAAATCCATCTCCAAGTCCACCGCAATTTCCTCGGCGATTTTCTGGTACACGATTTTTGGAATGCTGATGTTGTGCTCCTCCAGCAGCACGGTAAAATTGGAGGTGACCGTCATTTTTCCGCCTGCGATTTTCACGTTGCTTTTGATGATGCGCTCTTGCTCCACGCCGTGAATGACCAGCTTGCCTTTCGCCCGCACGACGTGTTCGCCATCCTTTGAAAAATCAATGTCTTCGATGATTTTCCCGGTGAATGTGGCAGTCGAAAAAACGGCGCTTTCCATGTAATTTTCATTGAAATGGGTGCGCTGCAAAGGGCTGTTGAACCCTTGAAATGACTCCATTTCCACCGAAAAAGCGAAGGTTTTTTTGCCTGCATCCACCGCCCCTTTGAGCTTGCGGGAGGAGGCTTCGATGATTTCCAAAGGGGCTTCGGATTTGAAATGCACCTTGCCCGATTGCCCCAGGTAAACTTGCGCAAGCACCTGCGAACCGCCTGCCGCCAGCCAAAGCAAGGCGACAAAACCCCCTATTTTCAGCTTCCATTTTTTCATTCAACCCGGTTTTTTGAAAAGTGAAACGAAGGTCGGCGAGGAAATTCCAACCGGGAAATAAACTTCCCCGGCAAGGGATTTTCCCGCTGCCAGCAGGCAAAAAACAGGCGTGGGCGGGAAAAGATTGCCCGCTACTTTTGCCCCTTCGTTAAGTTGACGCTTTGGAGGGAACTGGTTTTTGAGAAAAATTTGGGATGCTTCACGGAGCCAGAGAAGTAGTTGACATTTTTTCTAAATCGAGCCCAAAGCTGACAGGTGGTTTTTGGATGTTTCCGTTGAAAAATTTTCAATTTTTCAACGGCAACATCCAAAAACCACCTGTCAGCT
>CAZHLB010000173.1:5795-10400 GCA_964533005.1 uncultured Saprospiraceae bacterium | reverse complement strand
CGCCAGGCTGATTTCGATGATTTCCTTGCCCGTCTCGGCAAATTTTTGGCGCAGCAGGTTTGCTTCTCTTTCCCGGCGCACCGTTTCCATGCAAATCACGACGAACGTCTCGCCGAGCGCCATCATCACGTTCGTGTGATAAATTTCCTGCCCGCTGCCGTCCACGGCATGAAAAGCGACTGGCTCGTAACGCATTAATTTACAGAACCTTGTCAGCAAATTTGCCGTCGTGCGGGGGCTGAGGCAGGCATAAACCAGGTGGTTTTGCCGGTCAATAATCATGCTGCCGGTGCCTTCCAGGAACTCGTCCACCGTCTCAAATTCTTCCAGTTGAATTTTCCGCTCCGCCCGAAACCGCTTTTGGATGTCTTGAATGATGTCCTCCCGCCGCTCCATTCGCCGGGTTGGGGCGAACATCGGATAGGTGACGATAGAGCCATCCTGGTGAAAAGTGACCCAGTTATTGGGGAAAACGGCGTCGGGCTTGACCGGCTGGTCGGTGTCGTTGGCAACAATCACGTCCACGCCGGCGGAGCGCAGTTTTTCAACGAAAGCATCGAATTCCCGCACGGCTTGCGCTGCAATGAGTGCGGCGGAGCGGGTAGCATCGTTGACTTGGAAAGCGTTGCTGGCGGCAGTCTCTTCGTTGAAACCGAAGTTGGACGGGCGCACCATGAGGATGTGGGAAGTAGTCTGAAAGGTCATGTTTTATCAAACAGATTTGAGGCTCGTCAGGCAGAAGGATTCATTGGATTTAAAGGGCGTTTGGGTCAAGTCCCAACTCTAAGAGTTTGGCTTCCAGTAGTTTCTGGCGAGCTTTTGCGGCATCGGCTTCTTGCACGGCTGCTTCCGCTTTTTGCTCGGCTGCTACCGTTTTTTTAGCTTCCGCCAATGCTTCCAGCATGGCAAACCTTGCATCTTTTTTAGCTTCTTTCACCTCTATTTTTGCCCGCTCGTAATTTGCTGCAATTTCAGTGGGCTTGAGGAAACGCTCGCCGTTGGGATGGTAGATTTCAAAGGTTTTTTCGCTCCATTCGAAGCGGATTCCAAGCAGAGGGCTTGTCCATTTTTGCAGCCTTTCCAGGCAGGTGAATTCATCTCGCCGACGCTGATAAACAATGAAAGTGTTGCGCACCGGGTCGTAGATGTAGTATTCCTGGACGCCATGCCGGGTGTAAAATTCCAGCAGGTTTTCCTTGTTGACCCTGCGCCGGTTGGTTCTTGAAAAAATTTCAAAAACGACTTGCGGCGGCGTGTTGGCTTCGAGCCATTGCAGGTAAGTATCCCGGTGCCCTTTCGGGCGACCGATGGCAACCATCACATCGGGTGCTTTGCAGATGTCCACCCGACCTTTGACGGGGTACCACAACAAGTCTGCCGCCACGAAAATGTCTTTTCCTTCGGTCAGGATTTCCAGGTTTGCGTAGATGGTTTCAATCTTTTCAAAGTGTCGTGTAGTCTCAGCCATAAGTTCACCGTCGCTCGACGGGTATTTTTCGTAATCGGGATGAGTGGATAAGTTTTTCAGTTCCAACATGATTCGGCGATTTTTTTCCAAAGGTAAATTTTCGGCTTGACAAAATTTGGGTTGATAAGGGTTGATGAAGGTTGATAAAGGTTGATTCGCATCAACCCTTATCAACCGTCATCAACCCTTATCAACTTTGATTTGCAAGCTGCATCGCATTACGCAGCTTCGACAAATAGCCATAAAAAAGGGCGAAAGAAAAGCCCGCCAGCAGCGCCGCCAGCGTCGGTTGAATGCCAGCCAGCCAGTCGTACAGCCCGTGCAGAAATGCCGCCGCAGCGATGCCAAGGAAAATCAAAGCCCCCATTTTTTCCCGCCGGATGTACGCAGTCGTGATGAAATAGGCAACGATACCCGAAAAAACGGCGTGGCAAAACACAAGCGAAACCGAGCGCAGCATCACCATCACCATCGCATTCTGTACGCCTGAAACTAAGCCTTCCACATCATAAGTCCGGGTCAAATTGTAGGCGGAATTGATGGCAGTTTCACCGTAGTGCAAGTTCTCGAAGGCGGCAAAACCCAGCCCCGAAAACACGCCAATCGTCACGAAAGTTAGCGGTTTCAATTGGTTTTTGAACCAACTCAGAGCAATGAAAACGGGCACCGCTTTGATGATTTCTTCCCAAAGCCCCACCTGGAAAATGAAGCCGAACAGCGACACCACCGGGTTTTGGCTGTCCGCCATTTGCAGGTAAAAATTGGGCATTATCCAACGGTAAATGAACAGCAACAGCCAGATGCCGACCACGCCCGTGAAGAACAGCGAAGCCACCGGCAAGCGCCAGGTACCCGGGTCGTTCAGGATGAATTTTTTGAAAATCACCCCCCAGACGAAGGCAAAAAACAAGGCGAACATCGTCAGTTGCGACTGCGGGTCTTGCACTGTGATGATGAGCAAGGGGATGATGCCGAGCAAGGTGACTGCCCAAAAAACGAAGTCCCGCAGGAGCGTCTGAACGTTCGTGCTGTCGATGGGCAGCATTTCCTGCTGGATGGGAATTTCGCCCAAATCTTTGAAAATGGTCTTGGCTTGGCGAGTGCCTGCCTCGAAGATGTTTTGCGCCGAACCGGCAGCCCCTGCTCCGGCAGACGCTCTTTGTTTGTGGCTTGCGCCAGCGGAAGCTCTTTGCGAGTAACCGGCGTCTGCGGCAGCGTTTTGCGAATCCGCTGCGCTCCCATCTGCACCAGGTGCTTGGAATTGCGGAGGAATTTCAGTGGTGGTTGAAAATTCTGCCGGTGGAAAAGGGACGGTGACCGTCTCGCCGCAATAGATGCAAAACCGTTGCAAACCGGCATCGGCTTCGTCGAATTCAAGCGGGGACTGGCAATGCGGGCAATGAAATTTGACTGGTAGCATTTTCTCTGGTTTTTTTTCGGGCTAATTTTAATGCAAAAAACGCTGACTGGTGTAAATTGGCTGTTGGGGCTGTAAAAATTTATTTTTGAAATTTTTTCTCTCCCAAAAAGCCATTTTCCACCTGTCAGCTTTCGGCTCGGATTTTTCGCTAAAATTGCCGTGTGGGAGGGTGCAAGTTAGGAGCTAACTTGAAGTTAGCTCCTAACTTCAGCTTGCCAAATTCAATCAATTTCCAATGAAAAACACTCGCCGTTCCTTCGTCAAAAAGCTGGCAGCCGGGGCAGTCGCCGCCAGCGTTTTTCCAAAATTGGCAGACGCCAAAAAAGTCACTGAACTCAACTGGGACAAGCCTGCCCAAAAATTTTCCGCCAACGACCGCATCCGCATCGCAGGCGTCGGCATGGGCATCATGGGTTTTGGCAATTGCCGCACGGCGTTGCGCATTCCCGGCGTCGAATTGGTCGCCACCTGCGACTTGTACGACGGTAGGCTGGAACGCTCGAAAGAGGTCTTCGGCAACCATCTTTTCACCACCCGGAGCATCGAGGAAATCCTCGCCCGCCCTGACATAGATGCCGTTTTCATCTCCACTTCCGACCATTGGCACGACCACCACGCCATAGCTGCGCTCAACGCTGGCAAGCACGTTTACTTAGAAAAACCAATGGTGCAGCACATCGAAGAAGGCAAAGCCGTCATCGAAGCGCAGAAAAAATCAGGAAAAGTTTTACAGGTGGGCAGCCAGCGGGTCAGCTCTATCGTGCTGGCGAAGGCAAAAGAATTGTATCGCTCCGGGGCAATTGGCGAGTTGAATTCAGCCGAAGCCTGGTTCGACCGGCAGTCGGCAAACGGCGCCTGGCAATATTCCATCCCCACCGACGCCTCGGAAAAAACGGTGGACTGGCAACGTTTCCTCGGCGATGCGCCGAAGCGACCTTTCGACCCGGTGCGCTTTTTTCGCTGGCGCAATTATCAGGACTACGGCACGGGCGTGGCGGGCGACCTGTTCGTTCACCTGTTTTCCGGGCTGCATTTTGCGCTCGACTCGGCGGGTCCCGAACGCATTTTTGCCGCAGGCGGCTTGAAATATTGGAAAGACGGGCGGGATGTGCCGGATTTGATGACCGCCATTTTCGATTATCCGGCAACAAAATCGCACCCTGCATTTCCGCTGCAAATGCGGGTCAACCTCGCCAACGGCGGCGGCAACAGCTACATCAAACGGCTGACCGGCTCGGACGGCATCCTCGAAATCGGCTGGGGCGACCTGAAATTGCGCCGCAACAAAATCGTGGACGAGCCTGGCTACGGCGGCTGGGACACTTTCGACACGTTCACCGCTGCCCAGCAAAAGGAGTACGAAAAATGGTACAAAGCCAAGTACCCTGCCCGCCCCGCTGAAATGCAGGAGCCAGCCGAAGAAATTTTCCTCGCCCCCGAAGGCTACGACGAGCGGGAAGACCATCACCGGGTCTTTTTCGATTGCATTCGGAACGGGAAGAAGCCTGCGGAAGATACCGTTTTTGGCTTGCAGGCGGCTGCGCCTTCGCTGGCGGCGAATTTGAGTTACTTTGAAAATAAGGTGGTGAAGTGGGATGCGGCGAATTTGGCGGTGAAGTAATTGAGCCAGAAGTCTCCATTTTCGAGCGGCGGGGGGGGGGGGGGGGGGGGGGGGGCCGGGGCCGGGGGGGGGGGGGGGGGGGGCCGGCACCCCCCC
>CAZHLB010000173.1:0-5785 GCA_964533005.1 uncultured Saprospiraceae bacterium | reverse complement strand
GGTTTCTTCCCGCGGTGTCGTTGTGTTTTGTGTGTTCCCAACACCACACCCCCCCCCGCCGCTTGAAATTCGGAACTAATCGAAGTGTCGAATCAGCCGTGCGTTTACTAAACTTTCAAAGTTTAGTAAACGTGGTTCGTGAAAATTTCAACCATGCAAGACCGTCCGCAACGTTCCCACGAAGACTGCATCCAAATCTTGCAAGCCATTTTCGGTGAGCCGGAAAAACTGCTGCAAAAATTTGCTCCCGCCGGTTGGGAAAGCTCTCCCTTGTTCGGGGTGCATCATCCGTCGCCGGAGGAAAAATTCCGGGAAGCGATGGAAGATTTCGAGTCTTTGCAAAGCCTTCGGCAACTTTCTCCCAAGCCTTCCGACCAGTCATCGGCTCCGCCCCGCTTCGAGGATTTTCTTGACGAGCCAGATGAAAAGTCCGTTCAGCCGCTGGACGAACTAATTGACATTTTCGGCAACTGCACCTGGCATGTTTTCTCCGAAAATCATGAAGTGGTGGATGCCGATGGCGAGGTTTTCCACCTGGGTTCGTGGCGAGGGTCGGCTCGTTTCATTGCTGAATTTATCAATCAGCATCATCCTGTCGAGAAGGAATATGGCTACCTGGATTTTTACATGGGCTTTTTTCGGGAAGAATTAAAAGAGAAGTGCCCGCTTGTTTTCGAGCACATTTTCGAGACCCTCGCCCGGCAAGGATGCGATTGGATTTACTCGTTTCCGGACGTCTATCTCGTCAGCTTCGACCGGGGCGAAGATGCTACGCCAAACGACCCTGCCAAATACGACCCTGGCAAGGCAATGAAAGTCCAAATGGAGCAGGAGCAACAAAAAGCAGAGGTGGAAAAATTGCAGGCAAAGCTGGAGGAGGAGCGTGAATCGGCGATGGAGAAGGCTCAGTTTAGCCCGCCGCCGGTCGTGGTGCGAGCTTACAGAAAGGTTTATGGGCGGTTGCCGGAGGGTTTTCCAGGGGCTTAGAAAAAATAGTTTCTTGGGGTGGGACGTGTTTCCCGCAAAGGGCGCTAAGTAGCGAAGGGCGCAAAGGTTTGATTTACTTGACTTTGCGTCCTTCGCTCCTTAGCCCCCTTTGCGGGAAAACGTCTCTGCGTGAAACATCCCTTTTTTTTTTCGCTGAATTTTCGACCGCCTTTCAACTTATATTCCCGGTAGAAGCGGCTATTTTTGGTGTTCTTCATTTTGAGAAACTACAAAACATGACAAAAGACGAACTTGAAAAACGCAAACTCGACCTTAAAAACAGGTTGGCTGTTTTAACTGCTTTGGAAGAAATGCTCGTCGAGCAAATTGGCAAGCAAGGCTTCGAAGCGAAGGTGGACGAAGCGTTGGACGAAATCATCAAAATTGAAAAATGGTTGAAGAAGCAAAATCCAAAGGCATGAAATTCAAGCACGAAGCATTTTACAGGAAGTATGCTGCCCTTCGTAATCCGGATGAGCAACAGAAATTGATGAAACAATATGCACTTTCCCTGCCACCCAATGAGGCGCTGGATTTCCTCCTGGAGGGCGTTCGGGATTTTGGAAAGTTCATCCAGGAAAATGAATGGACAGCGGAGGAAAGAAAAAATATCAGCCAGGAATTGGGCGAATACGCAGCCATGCTTGAAAAAATGAAAACCCGCCGCTTGGCAGAAGCCGCCTGATTTATTCTGCAACGAAAATTATTTCGTGCGGAATGTGGGTGGAAGCACCCACATTCCGCACGTAATTTTTTGACTGGAAGAATTATTCGACCACCAATTTCTGCGTCGAAACCTCCCCCCCAAGCATCGTCTGCACTAAGTAAATCCCTGATTTCCAACTGCTAACGTCCAACTTCACCTCCCCGTCAGCGCCTTCCAATTTCTCCGAAAACGCCAGCCTCCCCCTCGCATCGAACACTCGCAAGCTGCCGCCGACCGAAGCCTTTTCAGCCGAAGCCGCTTGCCAGCGAACCGTCACCTCGTCGTCCGCCGGGTTCGGCAACAGCGCAACTTTCACCTGCTCCGCAATTTCCCAATTTCCACTTCCCCCATTTCCAATTTCCAGGTTATTGCTCCCGCCGCCGCCGTAGTTGGTGTCGCAGTCGGTGTTGATTTCAGCGGTATTGTCGCAGCCGGTTTCGTTGCTGTAAATCGAAGTCGAGCCGCCGAGGTAGTGACCGTTTACTTCATTTATCAGCTCGTAAATGGCGCAGCATTCGGTCAATTGCTGGTTGTTGAAAACCTTCAAATCCGTGCCCACCTGCATCAAACTGTCCAAACCGTGCAGCCTGTCAAGCTGCGAGTTGGTGTTGATATTCAGCGTGCCGCCGATGGTGTCGAGGTTCATCAGCCAGCTCAAACTGTCCAAACTGGTCAGTTTGATGGTCACGTTGCCGGTCACTTTACGCAGGTTGACCAGCCGGGTCAGGCTGTCAATCGTGGCATTTTGAATGGTCAGGTTGCCTTGAATGATGGTGTAACAAAGGCTCCAGTTATTCACCTGCGTCTGGTTCGTGAAGGTCACGTTGCCCACGTAAGTCAGGTCGCCCAAGCCTTCGTCCACCTGCCCGTCGCAGTCGTCGTCCACGTTGTTGCACTGTTCCGGTGCGCCGGGGTAGCAGTAGTTTCGAGTGTCGTCGCAGTCGCCCGTTGTACCGGCGACTTCAGTCGCCGAATAGTAACCCCACGGCTGTTCGCACTGCGTCAAAATTTGCCCGTCCGACCAGTTGTCGCCGTCCATGTCTTTGTACCAAACCTGACCTGGGAATTGCGCCGCATCGGTATCGTCGCAGTCGCCGGAGGTCGCCGTCAAGTCGCCAGCCAGATGCCAGCCAGCCGACGGCGGATTGCAACCAGCCTGCGAAACGCCATCCGAATAGCCGTCCCCGTCGAGGTCTTTCCACCAGGTTTCCGGGCTGCCGATTGCCTCCACTTCGACCGTTCCGTAAATCACTTGGCAGCCGGGAGCGCCGTAAACCATCAGTTCCAGCGGGTACGTGCCTGCTTCCAGGTCTTCAAAAATGCCGGTCAGGTTCCACCAAATTCCACCGTCAATCGAGTAGCCCATCTGCCCCGTCGGTGCGCTCGCTGCAATCACGATGCTGCCGTCGTTGCCCTCGCAAGTAGCAGGCGTGACCGTGATGCTTTGCACCGTGATGAACTCGTTGACTGTCACCGTCGCCGTGCAAGTGGCAGTATTTCCGTGCCCGTCGCTGGCGGTCAACGTGACCGAATTTGCGCCGATGTCGCCGCAATCGAAGATGCTCTGCGAAAGGCTGACCGGCGAAACCGTGCCGCAATTGTCGCTGCCGGAGGCAAAAATCTGGGCAGGTGAAATGCTGGTCTGACCGTTTGCGCCGAGGTCGAGCGTGAGGTTTTGGCAGGTAACCGCCGGGGCAATATTGTCCTCCACAGAAACCGTTGCAGCGCAAGTGGAAACGTTGCCGTTCACGTCGTTCACCGTCAGCGTGACTTGGTTTGCACCCAAGTCATTACAAGTGAATGAGTTAGCTGAAATTTCCAAACTCGAAATCCCGCAATTATCGCTTGAACCGGCGTCAATTAGAGCCGTCGCAAGGCTCGCCTGTCCGTTGCCGTCGAGGTTCAAACTGATGTTTTCGCAAAGCGCCGCCGGTGGCAAATTATCCGAAACCGTCACGCTCGCCCAGCAAACCGAGCTGTTCCCGCTGGGGTCAGTCGCCGTCAGGACGACCTGATTTGTACCCACGTCGCCGCAGTCGAAGCTCGCCTGGTCGAGACTGAAACTCACCCCGCAATTGTCGCTCGAACCGTCGTTGACCGC
Organism: uncultured Saprospiraceae bacterium; assembly: GCA_964533005.1. GTDB lineage: Bacteria > Bacteroidota > Bacteroidia > Chitinophagales > Saprospiraceae > UBA6168. The sequence continues at coordinate 1,991 of CAZHLB010000173.1, read as the reverse complement.
CGCTGCTGCCAGGCTCGCCGTGCCGTTTGCGCCAAGGAAAATGGTCGCTGCCTTGCAATTTGCCGTCGGCAAAAGGTTGTCGCTGACCATCACCGTCGCCGTGCAAGTGCTTGAATTTCCGTGCCCGTCGTTAACCGTGAGCGTGACCATGTTTGCGCCTAAATCGTTGCAATCGAATGAGTTAGGCGAAACAGAAACCAAATTCAACGTGCCGCAAAGGTCGAACGAACCGCCGTTGACCATGCCCGTTGTGAGGCTCGCCGTGCCGCCCAAATCAAGATTGAGGCTGACGTTTTGGCAACTCGCCACTGGCGCAATCACGTCGTTGACCGTGACCGTCGCTGAACAAGTCGCCATGTTCCCGTGCCCGTCGTTGACGGTCAGGGTGACGGAATTTGCGCCCAAATTGGCGCAGCCAAACCAGCTTGGCGCTGCGCTGACGAGATTCACCGTGCCGCAATTGTCTGTCCCGGACTGGAAAATATCACCTGGCAAAATCGTCGCCGAGCCGCTTGCGTCGAGGTTGACCGAGTGGTTTTTGCAAGTGACCGAGGGCAACGTGTTGTCCACCAAATTTGGGTCGGCGTTGTCGGTCAGGTTGTCGCAGTCGTCGTCCACGTTATTGCAAGTTTCTGTTGCAGAAGGATTTACGTTGGCATTGGCATCGTTGCAATCGCCCGAAGTGGCGGCCAAATCTGCCGCCAACCGGTAGTCCGAAGGCTGCTGGCATTGGCTCAAAGACTGCCCGTCCGAGTAGTCGTCGTTGTCCACATCCTTGAACCAGGTGGTGTTCGGGTTGATGGCTGCGTTGCCGTCGTTGCAATCCAAATTGTTGGAAACGTAGCCCGTCGGAGCCGAGCAAGCCGGTTGGCTGACGGACGGATTTCCGAAGCCGTCCATGTCGCTGTCTGCGTAGTAAATTCCTTGAACGCCCTCGTCAATTCCGCCTGCACAGTTGTCGTCCACGCCGTTGCAAGTCTCTGTCGCAGAAGGATTTACGGCTGAATTTGCATCGTTGCAGTCGCCATTTTGAAGCACATAATTTGCCCCCGGCGACTGGCAAGCGTTGACCGCCGAGCCTGCCCCAAAGCCGTCGCTGTCGCCATCCAAAAAGTAATTCTGGAAAGTCAAACCGTCGTCAATTCCGCCTGCGCAGTTGTCGTCCACGCCGTTACAAGTCTCTGTTGCAGAAGGATTTACGGCTGAACTGGCGTCGTTGCAATCGCCATTCACCAAGACGAAATTCGACCCTGGAGACTGACAAGCACTCGTCGCCGCACCTGCCCCAAATCCGTCGCCGTCGCCATCGAGATAGTAATTCAGGAAGGTCAAACCGTCGTCAACCTGCGTGTCGCAGTCATCATCAATCGAGTTGCAAGTCTCTGTCGCAGAAGGATTTACGGCTGAACTACCGTCGTTGCAGTCGCCATTTTGCAAGACGTAATTCGAGCCGGGAGACTGGCAAGCATTCGTCGCCGAGCCTGCCCCAAAGCCATCGCTGTCGCCATCCAAATAGTAATTCAGGAAGGTCAAACCATCGTCAATACCGCCTGCGCAGTTGTCGTCAACGCCGTTGCAAGTCTCTGTCGCAGAAGGATTTACGGCAAAAACTGCATCGTTGCAATCCGTGCTGTTGCCCACAAAACCCGACGGAGCTATGCAAGCCTGCTGGCTCACCGAGGCATTTCCAAACCCATCCATGTCGCCGTCGGCATAAAAAGTCAGCAGCGCCCCCTCGTCAACTTGCGTGTCGCAGTCGTCGTCCGTGCCATTACAAGCCTCCGGCGCATTCGGGTAAATATTCGGGTTGCCGTCGTTGCAATCACCTTGCGCAATCGTGACCCCGTCGCCGTCGCCGTCGCAGACATTTCCCTCGTCAATTTGGCTGTCGCAATCATCGTCCACCGTGTTGCAAATCTCTGTCGCAGAAGGGTTTACGTTCCCATTCGCATCATTACAATCGTCGTCGTTCAGCACGTAGCCCGGCGGCT
>CAZHLB010000172.1:0-10432 GCA_964533005.1 uncultured Saprospiraceae bacterium | reverse complement strand
GCAAAGGAGCGAAGGACGTAAAGGCTTGACTTGTAATCCTTTGCGTCCTTCGCTCCTTTGCGCCCTTTGCGGGAAAACGTCAATCCGTCAAACGCCGGGGGAAGGTAGCAAATCAAAAAAAAACAGCCGAGGCGATGATTTCGCCCCGGCTGTTTTTTTTAAATGATGTGGCAATTAGCTCAATTTCACTCCACCACAATCTTCCTCATCACCACCCGCTCGCCCGTCCGCACCGCAAAAACGTACATCCCGCCTGGCAATTCCACGAAAGAAAACTCCATGCGCAGTTGCCCCGACCGGAAGTCCATCGCTTCGGCGTGCAGGCGCTGACCGAGGACGTTGGTCAACGAAACCTCCAGCTTTTCCTGCGGCTGACCCTTCAGCGAGAGCGTGAAACGACCGCCGTTCGGGTTCGGGAAAACGTTGAATTCGCTCAACAGCGCCAGGTCTTCGATGCCCGTGATGACCACGACCACGGTTTGCGTGTTGACCGCTTCGCCGCACTCGTTTTTCGCCGTCAGGGTCACTTCGTAATTGCCGCTCGCTGCGTAAGTGTGCGTCGGATTGGCTTCGTCGCTGGTCGTGCCGTCGCCAAAATCCCAGGTGTAGCTGACGGCATTGCTGGAATTATTGGTGAAAGCCACCTCGCCTTGATTCGCCGCAAAACTGAACAGCGCAACCGGCGTCGAGCCTACCGTGATGTAGTTGACTTGGGTAAACGTGTCGCTCAAAACGCCGTTGCTGGCAATCAGGGTCACGTCGTAAACACCTGCTGCACTGTACGTTACGTGCGGATTTTCTTCCGAAGAAGTTGCCGGGTTGCCGCCGGGGAACGTCCAGGCAAACGACGTTGAATTTGACGAGGAAAGATTTTCAAAAGCCACTTCAAAAGGAGCGCAGCCAGTCGTCGCCGGAGCGGTGAACGCCGCCACCGGGCTTTCCACGGAAATCACAACAAGTTGAATGACAACGGTTTCGCCGCAGTCATTCGTTGCGGTCAGCGTCACGGTGTAGGCGTCGTCGCCTGCGTAGGTGTGCGTCGGTTCGGCTTCCGTGCTGGTCGTGCCGTCGCCAAAATCCCAGAGGTAGCTGGTGGCGTTGGTCGAGGTGTTGAAAAACTTGACCGTCGTGCCGGTAGCTTGATAGTTGAATGCCGCCGCCGGGGTCGAATTGACCGTGATGTAGTTCGTCAATTCGTAGGAATCGCTGCCAGCCGTGTTGGTCACGGTCAGCGAAACGCTGTACGTGCCGGGGGCTTGGTAAGTCACCACCGGGTTTTCCTCGGTCGAAGTTGCCGGGTTGCCACCGGGGAACGACCATGAAAAACTCACCGCATTTTCCGAAGACTCATTTTCAAACTGCACCTCGAAAGGCGCACACCCGCTCGTCACCGGGGCGCTGAAACCTGCCGTCGGCGGGGAGACGATGGTGAATTGACCTTCCGTCGTCTTGCTGCCGCATTCGTTGGTGGCGGTCAAAGTGACCACGTAAGTTCCGTCGCCGGGGTACTCGTGGGTCGGGGTGGCTTCCGTCGAAGTCGTGCCGTCGCCGAAATTCCAGAGGTAGCTCGTTGCGTTGCCGGAGTTGTTGATGAAAGCCACCGTCGTGCCGTTCACCGTGCCGTTGAAGCTGACCGTCGGCAAACCGTTGACCACGACGAGATTAGTTTGCGTAGCGGTGTTGCTTCCGGCGGCATTGTTCACCGTCAACGTGACGGAATAAGTGCCTGGCATCGAATAAGTTACGCTCGGATTTTCAGCCGTCGAACTGCTCGGAGTGCCGCCCGGGAATTGCCAGTTGAACGTGGTCGAGTTGGCGGAAGACGTGCTCGTGAAATTCACCGCCAGCGGTGCGCAACCTGCCACCGGGCTTGCCGTGAAACCTGCAACCGGCATCGAAACCACCGTCACCGATTGGGTGGAAGTGACTGAGCCGCAAGCATTTGTCGCCGTCAAAACCACAGAATACGTGCCGTCCGTTGCGTAGGTATGCGACGGGTTGGCGTCGGTCGAAGCGGGCGAATTGTCGCCAAAATTCCAGGAGTAGCTCGTTGCGCCGGCGCTCGTGTTGGTGAAGTTTGCGGTCAGCAAATTCGTGCTGCTGGTGAACCCGGCGGTCGGCGAAGTGGCGACCGTGATGTAGTTGGTTTGCGTCGCCGTGTTCGAGCCGAGCGGGTTAGTCACGGTCAGCGTGACGGTATAAGTGCCTGGCGTTGAATAGTTTACGGTCGGATTTTCAGCCGTCGAACTGCTCGGAGTGCCGCCTGGAAATTGCCAACTCCACCCGGTGACATTCGAGGAAGACTGGTCTTGGAACTGCACTTCGAGCGTCGGGCAACCGCTGGTCGTGTTGGCGGTGAAATTTGCCACCGGCAACGAAGAAATGACCACTTGCTGCTGAATCGTCGCAGTGCCGCAGCCGTTGGTTGCCACCAAAGTAACCATGAAAGTTCCGTCGCCAGCGTAGGTGTGAACCGGGTTGGTTTCGCTCGAATTCGAGCCATCGCCGAAGTTCCACGAGTAGGTCGTGCCGTTGTTCGTGTTGTTGGTGAAGGTGGCGACATAGACGTTGGTGTTGGCATTGAAGGCAACCGACGGGGCTGCATTCACCGTGACCGTCTGCGTGGCGGTGCTGCTTCCGGCGGCGTTGCTCACCGTCAAAGTCACCGTGTAAGTGCCTGCCGATGAATAAGTTGTGCTCGGATTTTGCGCCGTCGAACTGCTTGGATTTCCGCCCGGAAACTGCCAGTTGAACGTGCTGGAATTGGCGGAAGACGTGTTCGTGAACTGCACCGTGAGCGGCGCACAACCGCTGGATGCGTTCATCGTGAAACTCGCCGATGGCGGCGTGACAATGACCACCGTTTGAGTCGAAGTCACTGTACCACAAGCGTTTGTAGCATTCAAAGTCACCGTGTACGTGCCGTCGCCAGCGTAAGTGTGGCTTGGATTGGTCGCCGTGCTGGTGGCTCCGTCGCCGAAATTCCAGGCGTAGCTGGCGGCGTTGGAACTGCTGTTCGTGAAGTTCGCCGTCGAGCCGTTCACGGCAAAAGTGAAGCCTGCCGTCGGAACCGCAATTACCGTGATGGTTTGCGTAGCGGTACTCGTTCCGGCGGCGTTGCTCACCGTCAAAGTCACCGTGTAAGTGCCTGCCGATGAATAAGTTGTGCTCGGATTTTGTGCCGAGGAACTGGCAGGACTGCCGCCTGGAAACTGCCAGTTGAAGGTGCTGGAATTGGCGGAAGACGTATTCGTGAACTGCACCGTGAGCGGCGCACAACCGCTGGTTGCGCTTGCGGTAAAGCTTGCCGACGGCGGCGTGACGATGACCACCGTTTGCGTGGAAACCACCGTGTCGCAGTTGTTCATGGCGCTCAAAGTCACTGTGTAGCTGCCGTCGCCAGCGTAGGTATGGCTTGGATTGGTTAATGTGCTGGTCGAGCCGTCGCCGAAGTTCCAGAGATAGCTTGCGGCATTGGCGCTGCTGTTCGTGAAGTTCGCCGTCGTGCCGCTCACGCTGAAATTGAAGCCAGCCGTTGGCAGCGCATTTACCGTGATGGTTTGCGTGGCGGTGCTGCTGCCAGCCGAGTTTGTGGCGGTCAAAGTGACCGTGTAAGTGCCTGCCGTTGAATAAGTTGTGCTCGGATTTTGCGCCGAGGAACTGGCAGGGCTGCCACCCGGGAACTGCCAACTAAAGCTGGAAGAATTGGCGGAAGACGTGTTCGTAAACTGCACCGCCAGCGGAGCGCAACCGCTGGTTGGACTTGCGGTGAAACTTGCCGTCGGCGGCAAAGCGATGGTCACGGTATGTGTGATGGTGGCGCTGCTGCAAAAGTTGGTCGCCGTCAAAGTCACCGTGAAAGTGCCATTACTACTATAAGTGTGGACGGGATTTGCGACGGTGCTGGTCGTGCCGTCGCCAAAGTTCCAGAGGTAGCTGGTGGCATTGGACGAGGTGTTGGTGAAGGTGGCAGTCGAGCCGCTGACCGAAGAAGTGAAGCCAGCCGTAGCTTGCGCCTGAACGAGGATGTAGTTCGTCTGCGTCGCCGTGCTCGTGCCCGCCGGGTTGGTCACGGTCAGGGTGACGGAATAAGTTCCAGCGCTGGCGTAAACCACCGTCGGGTGTTGCGCCGAGGAAAACGAAGGATTGCCGCCGGGGAAGTTCCAGGCATAATCCACTGCGTTTGAGGAACTTGTATTGATGTACTGAACCTGCAACGATGCGCAACCAGAAACCGGATCGGCAAGGAAACTGGCGGACGGCGGTGTGAAAACGGCAATTGTCGTTGTTGCAAAACTGGAGCCGCAGGAATTGGTAGCGGTCAGGGTCACAAAGTAAAAACCTTCGGTCGTGTAGGTGTGCGAAGGGTTTTGCTCCATGCTGGTGTAAGTATCCCCGAACTCCCAGAAGAAACTGGTGGCGCTAGCAGAAGAAGTATTGGTGAAGTTGACCGTCAAATCTGTTTGGGTGGAGGTGAAGCCAGCCAAAGGAGCTTCGTTGACGGTGACCGCCGCCGGGTCGGTGTACGAGTGCTCTCCGAGCGGGTTGGAAACAGTCAGCGTGGCGGCGTAAACACCTGGTGCGCCGTAAGTTACGGTCGGATTTTGCAGGGTCGAAGTACTTGGCGTGCCACCCGGAAATTCCCATTCCCAACTCGATGGCGCATTTGCAGACTCGTCATTGTACGTCACCGTCAGCGGCGAGCAGCCAACCGAAGGGGTGACGGAAAAATCAGCAACCGGGGGTTGCGAAGTTGGGCAGAACCCAAGACAACCATTCGGCGGAGCGGCAACGTTGGCGATGTAACTGTTGATTTGGCTGATGCTTTGCGCCGACCAGGTGTCGGAGTTCTGCACGACAGGCGCCATGATGTGCGGGCTGCCGGCAGGGTCGTGGGTGGCGCTCCAGTTGTGCCCCATTTCGTGGGCGGTCATTTCCCGAAGAAGCTGGCCGTTGCTCGTCCAATCTTGCACGACGTGGTACTGGTCGGGTGTGCACACGGAAGACAGCCAGGCAATGCCAACCACGCCGCCATTCAAATCCCGGTTCGTCCAAAGTTCGCCCATGTCGTGGTCGTTGTTGAAACCGTTGGGCGCCCAATTGGTAAAGCTGTTCAGCAAGACGCCAGCGTCGGTTGAGTTCGTCCAGGGGTCGGTGCCGGTGACGACGAATTGCTCGGTGATGTAGATGTAAATTTCATCGGCAAACTCATTGTCGTAGTTAGCCTGCACATTGGCTATCACGCCAATGTTGTGGTTTTCCACGGCAGTCACAGAGCCATATTTGTTGAACATCAATTTGTCGGAGGCAATTGCCAAATCCAATTGGTAACACTGCCCGACTTTCGCCGTGCCGTTCGGGATGATTTCCTTGTCATGCTCCGGTGCTTTGGAGGGCTGATTTTTATCCCTTTCAATCAGGGCGCAAGTGCCGCCGGAAGGCTTGACTTGCGAAGCGGCATAGACCACGAACCGGTCTTTCGGCTGCCCCGGCACGAAGTACCAAAGCGGCTCGATGAAATAGTCCTCGTCGCCTTTTTCCACGAAACCATACAGAAAATCCTCGTCAATGGTCAGGCTCACCCCTTCGCCGCCGGGCGAAGCGAGCAACCCCCGGAAGGAGATGATTTCAGGTTTGCCCGGCAAAGTTTCAACGCCCTTGTCCGTTTGCACCCGCACCTGGTACTTCGGCGAGCGCACATCATGTGGCGTCAGCCAAATGTCCCAGTTGTGCTCGCTGCCAAATTGGAGGGTAAACTCGGCGACGTTGCCTGCGCTCTTGACGAACTGGTCGAGGGCATTCACGTCCAATTGAAAGACCTCGAAGGCGTAGAATTGTGTTGTCAATGCTTGAAAATCAGCCGCTTTGACCTTTGTGCCTTGAAAAACAGGCTTTTGAGAAAATGCGGCGAGGGTCAGCAATGAGAATAAAGCAGAAGTAAAAAAACGCATCATGATGCTGTTGAATGAAGGATGATTTAATAAAAGAACTTGCCAACGTACGATGGGCGAATGGATTTCAAAAAGCCAGGCGCCGTGCTCGTTTTTATTGCTTGTGGGATGATTGCGAATGTTTCGCAAATGGCTTGAAGTGGGGGAGTGATTGTTTTTTGTGAGAGAAATGGGAGGGGACGTCAGGTAAAAAAGCGGGCAAATTTACAATGTGCGAGAAAGAACTTCGCCGAGGGAAGCAGTTACCTGCTAAAATTCTTCGTCGGTGAACTGACGGGGCAATTCTTTTTGGCAGGCAATCAGGGGCTTGGCTATTTTTGGGGCGGAAATTTTGAGATGCCTCCCTTCGGTTTTTGCCTTGCCTCCCTTTTCACTTCAACTCAACTTTCAACGCTATGAACATCAACAAGCAACTCCTTTTCCTACCGGCAATTTTGGTGACACTTTCCGCCTGCCAGCGCCCGCTCATCGTGGACGACGACCAATCCGGCAGCAGCAAAGCCAATTGGGAAGTCCTTGATTTTCAATCCGAAAGACTCATCCAGGGGCTTCACGGAACGCCGTACGAGCTGTACGTCATTTCGGAAAACCAGTTCCACCGCTTCGATGGCGACAACAATTTGCTCGAAAAACGGGTGCTGAGTTTAGGCTTCGGCACGAAAGGCGTACCGGCGATGTCCGATAATGCCTTCGCCCGTCTGACCACAAACCAGGACAACAAATATGTCCTTGAATTTCACCTCGCCCGCAACCCGGCGCAAATTGTCAAGTTCGTGATTGACACGCTCGACCTGGCGAGCGGCGACGTGCTGGAAGCGACTTTTGTTTCCGTGCGAAACGTCGGCGCTTTCAGCAGCGACGGCACACTGTTTTTGCTCCCGGTGAAAGTGCCCAACCAATACCACACCTTTTTCTTGTTTCAACTGCAATTCGACGTGCCTCATACGGAGTTCGTTTCCATCGAAAAAATCAAGCGAATAGACGTGCCCGATTTGCCTGCTGACGTTGACAACCTCAACACGATTCGTTTTCTGGACGGCAATTTTTACGTCACCGCTCAAGAAGGCGCTTGGAGAATCTCGCCATCAGGCAGCGTAAAAAGGCTCTTTCAAGATTGGCGGCGAGACTTTTTTTCCTGGGAAGGAAAACTCTACTCGACCGGCTTGAACGACTACGACCTTTATCAAAGCGAAGACAACGGCTTGACCTGGACGCCTTTCAATGAACCCTCCGAGTTACAAGTAGTCGAGCCAGCTGGAGCCTACGTTTTTACCTACGACATTCATGGCGACCGAGCCTCCATTTTGCCTGACGACCTGCTGAATGCCCGGTCAATTGTCTGGCCTGCGAATGCCCCGCCTGCTCAATCTTATCTTTACAAAGGCTTGGCGTTTTACGCCGGGCGCTACTACTTCAGCATTGACCGGGAGGTTTATTGGACGAACGAGGTGGTTTATCAATAAGGTAGGTTGCTTTTTTGCCAAAACGGCAGTTGTTTTTTGAAATTTTTGCCAAAACGGCAGATTGATTTTGAGTTTCGCTGCCGGTTAGGCTGGAAAAGCCGGATGGAATAGGAATTGAAAAACCAGGTTCATCACGGAAGGCAATGCGAATAAAGATTCGGATTGGCTTCCCTCAAACCAAAATCTAATTGAATTATGAACCTGATTAGCTTTTTCCCGGCAAAGAAGCCCATCGTTTCCAACGGCATTTTTGACCTCGCTTTCGACCGTATTTTTAGGGATGATTTCCCGGCAACTTTCAACGGCAACGGTTTTTTGAAAACCCCGGCGGTCAACGTTGCTGAAAACACTGATGGTTTCCGCATCGAAGTAGCTGCCCCAGGCTTGGGCAAGGAAGATTTCTCGGTGAAAGTGGACGGCGACCTGCTGACCATTTCCGCAAAAAAAGAAGCTGCGAAAACCGAAGGTGAAAAGTACACCTGTCGTGAGTTCAGCTTCCTGGAGTTCAAACGCACGTTTACTTTGCCGGAAACTGTGGACGCCAAGGAAGGCATCACTGCCAACTACGAAAATGGCATCCTCAACGTGACTCTGGCAAAAAAAATTGAAGCCAAACCGAAACCGGCAAAGACAATTGAAGTTGCTTAATATCAAGTAGTTAAGTCAAAAATAAACCGAGCCTGTGGAAAAAAAATCTACCGGCTCGGGATTTTTTTTTTTGCACTAATCGAACATTTGGCTTGATTTGCACCTTAATTGAAACGTAACTTCGAGCGACCAAAGAATTCCAAAATCAACCAAAGAATTTCACAGGTTAGTTAATAGGGTTTTAGGTGTTTATTCAGGGGGTCAGGGCTTCACGCCTTGACCTCTTTTTTTTTGTGTTTCCTGCAAAGGGCGCAAAGTAGCGAAAGGCGCTAAGGTCAATTCCTTAGCGCCCTTCGCTGCTTTGCGCCATTTGCCGGAAACATAAAAAAGACAATGAAACCAGGCGGCTTTTTACATTTACCCAAAAAAGAAATGCCTGGTTTTATGACGAAAATCTCTCGCTACTTCCTGCCGTTTTGCTGCATCCTTTGCGGCTTCCAACTTTACTCGCAAAACAAAATCGCCCACATCGAACCGCCCAACTGGTGGGTTGGGATGAAAAATCCCAAAGTGCAATTGCTGTTGCACGGCAGCAAAATCGGCGATTTCAATCCTTCCATTGATTACCCAGGCGTCCGCATCGAGCGGGTGACCAAAGTGGAAAATCCAAACTACCTCTTCGTGGATTTGCGCATCGGCAGCGAGGCGAAGGCGGGGGCGGTGAAAATTAATTTCACCCAGGCAGGCAAGCCTGTCGAGTCGCATACCTGGCAGCTTTTGCAGCGGGAACCTGGCGCCGCCGAGCGCAAAGGCTTTGACAATTCCGACGTGCTTTACCTCATTACGCCCGACCGTTTTGCCAACGGCGACCCAAAAAATGACGAGGTCTCAGGCTTGCGTGAAAAACTCAATCGCAGCAATCCCGGAGGGCGACACGGCGGCGACATTGAAGGTATCCGCACGCACCTGGACTATATTTCCGACATGGGTTTCACTGCCGTTTGGCTCAATCCGGTGCTGGAAAACGACATGCAGAGCTATTCCTATCACGGCTATTCCACCACTGATTTTTACAAGGTTGACCCACGCTTCGGCACGAATGAAGCTTATCGCCAACTGGCGAAAGAAGCCAATGCCAAAGGCATCAAACTCATCATGGACATGATTGTAAACCATTGCGGCTCAGAGCATTGGTGGATGAAAGACCTGCCGACACACGACTGGATAAACAACGCCGCCGCCTACGTCGAAACCAACCATAAAAAGGCGGTGCTGCAAGACCCGCACGTTTCGCAAGCCGACCTGAAAAGGTTCACTGACGGCTGGTTTGTCCCCACCATGCCCGACCTCAACCAGCGCAACGAACTCATGGCTACCTACCTGACACAAAACAGCATCTGGTGGGTGGAATACCTCGGTTTGGCAGGCATTCGCATGGATACTTACCCTTACCCGGACATGAATTACATGGCGGAATGGACTCGCAGCTTGATGGAGGAGTATCCAAATTTCAACATCGTCGGCGAAGAGTGGCATGAGACGCCCGCCTACGTTGCCTACTGGCAAAAGGGAAAAATGAACCCCAACGGCTATGAATCCGACTTGAAAAGTTTGATGGATTTCCCGCTCCAAACCGCCATGTCGAAGGCGTTGAGCGGCAATGGCTCGTGGAATGAAGTGTACAACATACTCGCCCAGGATTTTCTTTACCCGAATCCTGACGACCTCGTCGTCTTCCCCGACAACCACGACATGAGCCGCATTTTTGCCCAACTTCGGGAAGACTTTGCCGCGTACCAACTTGCCCATGCCTTCGTCCTGACTACGAGGGGCACGCCACAATTATATTATGGTAGCGAAATCCTGATGACAAGCCCCGCCGAGCGAAATGACGGCATCATCCGAAGCGATTTCCCCGGCGGCTGGGCTGGTGACCCGGTGAACGGTTTTACCGGCGCAGGCTTGACTGAAAAGCAAAAAACGGCGCAGGATTTTGTGCGGAAACTCTTGCAATGGCGCAAAACAGCGACGGCAGTTCACGGCGGCAAGCTGGTTCATTTTATTCCTCGAAACGGTTTGTACGTTTATTTCAGGCAGGATGACCGGCAGCGAATAATGGTCATTTTGAATAAAAACGAGGCGGAGCAAACGTTACCATTGGATTGGTTTTCGGAGATGCTGCAAGGCGTTAGCAACGGCAAAAACGTGCTCGACGGAAGCGTTTTGAAAATGACCGGCGAAATCAAAGTGCCTGCAAAAATGCCCTTGATTTTAGAGTTGAACTGAAAGTTTTGCCAAAAGGTGACACCTGGTTTTTGGGTGGCGGCGGCAGAAAAAATTTGGGATGTTTCATTTGTCGGTTGACAGTGGCGAAAAGCTGACAGGTGGTTTTTGGATGTTGCCGGTGAAAAATTTTCAATTTTTCACCGG
>CAZHLB010000171.1:0-10433 GCA_964533005.1 uncultured Saprospiraceae bacterium | reverse complement strand
GGCCGGATTTCCTTCGACTGTACCGTGCCGATGGTGTACGGCACGACAAAATACCCATCCGCCAAGCCTTGCATGCGCGCCGAGGCGCCGAGGCGGTTCGCCCCGTGGTCGCTGAAATTGCATTCGCCGAGGGCGAACAAACCAGGGATATTGGTCTCCAAATTATAGTCAACCCAAAGCCCGCCCATCGTGTAGTGAACGGCGGGGTAAATCTTCATCGGCGTCGAATACGGGTCTTCGCCGGTGATTTTTTCGTACATCTCGAACAGGTTGCCGTATTTCTCCTCGACCACGCCGACGCCGAGCTGGCGGATGTTGGCAACGCTCATTTCACTTGCGCCTGCTTTGGTTTTTCCGTAGCGGGTGATGGCGCTGCCAAAATCGAGATAGACGCCCAAGCCAGTTGGCACGATGCCATGCCCTTTATCGCACTCGACTTTCGCCGCACGGCTCGCCACGTCACGAGGGACGAGGTTGCCGTAGGCTGGGTAGCGGCGCTCCAAATAGTAATCCCGGTCGGCTTCGGGGATGTCGTTTGCCTTTTTTCTGCCTTCCCGGATGGCGGCGGAATCCTCCAATTTTTTGGGAACCCAAACCCTGCCGTCGTTGCGGAGGCTCTCTGACATGAGCGTTAGTTTCGATTGATACTCACCGTATTGCGGAATGCAGGTGGGGTGAATTTGGGTGAAACAAGGGTTCGCCATCAGCGCCCCCCGCCGCACTGCCCGCCACGCCGCCGTCACGTTGCAACCCATCGCATTGGTGGAAAGAAAAAACACGTTGCCGTAGCCGCCCGTCGCCAAAACGACGCAGTGCGCAGCGTGGCGTTCCAACTCGCCGGTGACCAAATTTCGGGCGATGATGCCTCTCGCCTTGCCTTCCACCTGCACGATGTCTAACATTTCGTGGCGGTTGAACATGGTCACCGTGCCGAGGGCAATCTGACGTTCCAAAGCTTGGTACGCCCCGATGAGCAACTGCTGCCCCGTTTGCCCACGAGCATAAAAAGTGCGCTGCACCTGCACCCCGCCGAAACTGCGATTGTCGAGCAAACCGCTGTATTCTCTTGCGAAAGGTACGCCTTGCGCCACGCATTGGTCAATGATGTTGACGCTGACTTCCGCCAGGCGATGCACGTTGGCTTCTCGTGCCCGGTAGTCGCCGCCTTTGATGGTGTCGAGGAAGAGCCGCCAGGTGCTGTCGCCGTCGTTTTTGTAATTTTTGGCAGCATTGATGCCGCCTTGCGCAGCGATGGAGTGCGCCCGGCGGGGGCTGTCGTGGAAAGTGAAACACTTGACGTTGTAGCCCAATTCGCCCAAAGTAGCGGCGGCGCTAGCGCCCGCCAGCCCGGTGCCGACGACAATGACTTCGAGGCGGCGCTTGTTGTCGGGGGAGACGAGCGGCATGGTGCTTTTGTAGTTCGACCATTTGTTCGCCAGGGTGCCGGGGGGTATTTTGCTGTTTAATTGCATGATTTTCAGTTGGATTTAAAGCTGCAAAAGCGCTTGAACTTCCTTTTTCAGAAGCGGCAGTTCTTCGGTTGCCGTCTTCCAAAGTATCTAGTAGGAAACGATGTCGTAGCCGTGCGAGATGATGTTTCTCATGTCAATGTAGCCTTTCAGGTCGGTGATGCCGATGCCGGGGTGCTGCCGCTCGATGCGGTTCAATGCCTCTCCAATGATTTCAAAACCTCGTTCAAATCCCCAGCAAAGTCCCAGGTCGGCGGCAAAAATTTCATAGTCGCCTTGGGTGCGCTCGATGAGGCTTTCAATTCCTTCGATGGCGAGAAGAATATCAAAAAGCCATTTCCTCACTTTCTTGTCCATAGATGAGTTGTTTAGTTGACTCAACTTCTTCCCTGAAGACAGGATTTCGAATGGGTTGCTCCTCCATCAAATCTATTTTCCGACCAAATAGCAATTCGAGATTTTGCTTGAAAAGGAAGTAGTTATGAAAGTGAGAAACAGGTAGGTCGTCCTGAAAAGCCACGATAAAGTCTATGTCACTGCTCCTGTTGAACCGCTCGGTCAGCACCGAACCAAACACGTACAACCGCTCGACGAAATGCGAGCGGCAAAGCGCCTCGATTTCAGTTAGCCGCTTTTTCAATACTGGTCTTAATTCATTGATTTTCATGGCTTGATTTTTATTTCCAAATCTACTCTTTTCATTCCTCAAACCGCCACCTTCAGGCAGCATGCCTGAAATAAAATATCACCGGAATCAAAGCAAACCCCAGCGGAATCAAGATGGCGTAAACCTTGCCCACCCGCCTGACGAACACCCCGAAACCCTTGTGGTTCCAGCCCAAAGTCTGGAAAGCCGACTGGAAACCATGCCACAAGTGAAACGCAATCACGAGCATGCTCACCACGTAAAAAAGCACAAATCCCAGGTTGGTAAATGCCGCATAAACAGGCTTGTACAAGTCGTAAACATCCTGCCCACTGTAGTTCACAGTTTCAAGAGCGCCCGTTTTCATGCCGAGCCAAAATTGATATAGATGGACGAGCAGGAACACAAAAATCAGGATGCCGAGCCTGCCCATATTTTTGGCAATAAAGCCATTGGTGCGAGCCGCCCGCACGTGGTTTACCTCGTACCCCTGGCTGCCTCTTGCCGCTCTGTTTTTAGCCATCAATAGCAAGCCTTGAATCGTGTGAATCAAAATGAAAGCGTAAAGCAGGTAGGAAATGGTTTTGATAAGCGGATTGTGCGTCATCAGATAGGAATATTCATTGAACGCCTGCCCCTCGTCCCCTTTCAGCAATTGCAGGTTACCCGCCAGGTGAACGATTAAAAACACAATCAAAAACAGCCCCGTCAGGCTCATGATGATTTTCTGCCCGATGCTCGAAGAAAGAAATTTGCCAAGCCAACCCATTTGATTTCGGATTTCGGGATTTCGGATTTCGGATTTGGTACGCCGGGCATATCCGACATCCGAAATCCCGAAATCCGAAATCGCATTGGGCGGCAAATGTATTCAGCGAAATGGTTCTTCCAAAAGATGAAGGGGGTGGGAAAAGGCAGCCGGGCAGTTTTCCGAAATCTTCGAGATTTCGGAAAACCGGGGGTGGGCTTAATCTTCCTTGCCTGCTTGAAAATAACCGTCAATTAAGGCTTGGACGTTGAAACGGACGCCTTCCATCACTTCCACGTCTTCATCCCAATCGAAGTCTTGGCTGCCTTGCGGCGTGACGACCTGCACGGATTTCGATTCGGTAAAAACCCAGATGATTTTTTTCACTCCGAAGGCAAAGAGTTGGTTGTTCTTCCTTTCGAAGTATTTGAAGGCTTGCTCCTGCGTCTCGTAGTAGCCTTTGATGTTGATTTCGACAATGATTTCCGGGGGCAGCTTGGCGAACTTGTTGTCGAGGATAAAATTTTCCCGCTTGAAAATGGCAATGTCTGCTCCTCTCCAGCTTTTCTTTTTTAGGTGGAGACCTTGCTCGCCAACAGTGATGGTGAAAAGGCTGCGGCTGAAAATTGCCCGCAAAAAAGCGAACAGTTCGCCTTTGAGCAATGCTTGGATGCTACTGTCTGGCATTGTTTCCTCGTTGTTTTGATAGTTATCGTACAGTTCCTCCTTGTACCATTTGTAATAAATCGGCACCCCTTCATCCATTTCGTAGATGAGGTGGCGGGGAATCGTCTTCGGCGGCAATTTTTCGAGAATCATGGCGCTTTGATTTTGCTTCAAAACTAAAAAAAATGGCTGGATGGTTAAATGGCTAAATGGTTAAATGGTTAAATGGCTTGCCAGCCATTTAACCATTTAGCCATTTAACCATTTAGCCATTTAGCCATTTAATTTTTCAGGTACTTCACCGGCGTATTCGTATTGTAAAACATAAACGAATACACATCCGCTATCTCATCAATCACTTTTGAAGTCGGCTTGCCTGCGCCGTGACCCGCTTTTTCTTCGATGCGAATCACCACCGGGTTCTCGCCAGCATGCGCTTTTTGCAAAGCAGCGGCAAACTTGAACGAATGCGCAGGGACGACCCGGTCGTCGTGGTCAGCCGTCGTGACCATTGTGGACGGGTATTTTGTGCCGGGTTTGAGATTGTGCAGGGGCGAGTAGCTCATCAGGTATTTGAACATTTCCGGGCTTTCCTCGCTGCTGCCATACTCAGGAATCCAGCCTTTTCCGACGGTGAATTTGTGGTAGCGAAGCATGTCCATCACGCCCACCGCAGGCAGTGCGCAGGCAAAAAGGTCGGGTCGCTGCGTCATCGCTGCGCCGACGAGCAAGCCGCCGTTCGAGCCGCCGCCAATCGCCAGGCGCTCTTTCGAGGTGTATTTTTCAGCAACCAAATACTCGGCGGCTGCGATGAAATCATCGAAGACGTTTTGCTTTTTCATCAGCATCCCGTCCTGGTGCCACTTCTCGCCGTACTCGCCGCCGCCTCGCAGGTTGGGCATGGCGAAGACGCCTCCGTTTTCGAGCAGCATAATTCTGGAAGTGCTGAAATTTGGAGTCAGGCTGATGTTGAAACCGCCATAAGCGTAGAGGTAAGCCGTGTTGTTGCCGTCCATTTTCAAGTCTTTTTTGTGGACGACGAACATCGTGACGGGCGTGCCGTCCTTGCTTTTGTAGGTCACCTGCTTCTCCACGTAGTCTTCTGGGTTGAATTTCAGCGTCGTTTTTTGGAAAACACTCGACTGCCCGCTTGCCACGTCATACTTGAAAATGGTTGGTGGATACAGGAAAGAAGTGAAGGTGTAAAACAGCGTCTTGTGCTCTTGCAAACCGCCGGGCGGGTTTGCCGAGCCGAGACCGGGGAGTTTGATTTCCGTTTTTCCCGTGCCGTCGTAATTCATTTGATAAATTCGGTCGGTGGCTTTTTCCAGATAGTTGGCGAAGAGTTTGCCGCCGCCGGTGGTGCAGCTTTGCAGCAAATTTTCCGAGGCAGGAATGATTTCTTTCCAATTCGCCTTGTCCGGCTTCGCCAAATCCACTTCCACCAGGCGGTAGTTCGGAGCGTCAATGTCCGTCAGCACCAGGAGTTTCGAGCCTTGATTGAAAATCACCGTGCTTTTGTTTTTGTAGCCTTCGAAAAGGGTCGTGATTTTGCTGTCTGGTTTGCTCAAGTCTTTGACCAGCGTGGCGAAGCCGTCCGTGCCAGGCGCCTGATAAATCAGGAGATAGTTTTCGTCCTCGGTCACCTGGGCAGAATGGTAGTAGGTAGGATTTTTTTCGTCCTTGAAAATGAGTTTGTCCTGGCTCTGCGGCGTGTCCATTTTATGATAATAGACCCAATGGTTCACGTTGCTGGCGCTCAATTCCGTGCCTTTTCCAGGCTCCGGGTAGCGGGAATAAAAGAAGCCGTCTTTCCAAAATGAAGCGCCGCTGAATTTCACCCACTTCATTTCATCGGGCAGTTTTTTCATGCTCGCCACGTCGTAGGTGTGAATTTGCGCCCAGTCGCTGCCGGCGTCCTGGCGGGTGACGGAGATGAATTTGTCGTCGTTGGAAATGCCTGCGATGCCAATGGCGGTCGTGCCTTCCTTCGACAGTTTGTTCGGGTCAATGAATTCCTCCGGTTGCCCGTCCAAACCTTTTTGCCGGTAAATCACCGACTGGTTTTGCAAGCCATCGTTTTTGGAAAAGAAGAAATACTCGCCCACCTGGAACGGAGCGCCGAATTTCGGGTAGTTGAAAAGCTCCTCGAAGCGGCTACGCACCTCGTCCCGAAAGGGAATTTTGGACAGGTAATCGAAAGTCACCGCATTTTGCTCCTTGACCCAAGCCTCCGTGTTGGCGGCGGTGTCGTTTTCGAGCCAGCGGTACTGGTCAGCTACAGCAGTTCCGAAATAATCGTCTTTGACGTCTTCGGTCGCCGTGTTTGGATAGGCAACCGGGATAACTGGATAGGTCGTCATGCTGTTCTCGGCAGATTTGTCGCCCTGGTTTTGGCAGGCGGCGAGCAAAGATGCGGCAAGAAAAAAGATGGTCTGTTTTTTCATCCTGGACTGAATTTTTGTGAATGATGATTGGCAAATAATGAATGGAAGCGCAAGTTTAAGGCAGGAAGGCGGGTATCCTTTAACCCCGAACGGGGGAAATTGGGAAATTGGAAATTGGGAAACTGGCAGGTGTCGCCGAACTCCAGTTTGGCGGCAAGATTTCGCCGCCGAACTGGAGTTCGGCGACACTGCCGCAGACTTGTCAAGGAATCTTAGAATAGAAATGCTGGCGCAGGTCTTCGATGCGGAGAAAAATGTCTTCGAGTTCCGGGTCGGAGGGCAACGGTATCAATTTTGGATAGCGGGCGAAAACGCCAAAATCTTCCAAATCAGTCGCCAAATCATAAAACTCCTGCGGCACCTGTTCCATGTCTTGCACCAATGCGAGCAAGTATTGGAGGTTGTGAGAAAAGCGAAACTCGATGCCCAAGTGGACGAGGTAACCTTTGATAAATTTTTCAGCAGCCTGTTGACAATGAAAACAGACCGTGTCCCGAATGTCGGGCAATGTGGCAAAGATTGCTTTGGCAGAAGCAAGGTCATTATTGCCCTTGTCATACCAAGACTGAGGAGAGTTCGGGTCGTGCATAGAGCATTTGTCCAGTTAGCCAGATAGTGTTCTCAAATGAGTGGCGATGGTTTTTCAAAGCATTGAATTCGTCAGGTGTGTAAACTACAATGTCTTTTGGAAATAAAAACTTTCTGGCATAAGGCTGAAGCAAACGCCAGACTTCCTTAGACCGCTCACGTATTGGCACATTGGTCTTTTTGATGATGCAGAGGTCAACGTCGCTATGCCCGTTGGGGTTGCCAGCGGCGTAGGAGCCAAACAAAATCACGTAATCCGGCTGGTAAAGTTTGCCAATCAGCCGGACAAGCGCTTCGATTTCGCTGCGCTCAATCAGAGGAAATTTGCTTTCGTCGAACATGGCTGACATTGTTTTTTACAAAAGTAGCCCAAAATCAACTCCATCAACCCTCATCAACTTCATCAACAACAAAAAAAAGCCCCTGACGACTTTTCGCCAGGGGCAACTACACGATTTTCGTTCTTTTGTTTGAGCCTTTCTTAAAGTTCCTGTTTCAATAGTCTGTAGGACTCGGAGCAAATTTTGAAACCGTAACCCAATTACTTTCCCTAATTTAAAGAGCAGTTCGTGTCCTCAGGGAGCAGTGTTTGGGCGTCCTTGAAAAAATTAAATCGGTTTTCAGTCAATAGCCAAGTTCCCAATTGCTTATAGTGCTAAGTGCATTTATGAGATTATAAGTTGTCAAGTAGCTGTCGTTTATTTTCTTGCTTTCGATGAAGCAAAGGTAGGAGCGCCACAAAGCGCAAAGGGATGCCAAAACCGAAAAGAAAAGCCAGGCAGATTTTTGGCAAGTGAAGTAAAAATTTTGACTACGTGCCTGATAAACAATCGTTTACTATTTCAGATAAAAGCTGTTACGGACAAAATGAAGAAGGAAAATAGGAGGAAAAAGTGGGTGAGGATTCTGTCAAGAGCTTTCGAAGGCGGCAGTAGAAAGGCGCAAAAACTGCGCCGCTTAGACCGCCATCGTGTCTGCAATAACAATAGGTTCTGCATTGCCTTTAGCAAACGAAAAGTCAAAGTTCGTGTGTAGCATCATGGGAATTCTGTTTTAAAAAATGAATGAAATAATTTGTCGAGAGGGGGGTAAGCAAAAACCGGGGCAAAACCGTCGCAGTAATTTCCGATAGCATTGCAAAAATGGAAGTGAAAGGCTTTGAATGCGAGGTGAGAAATCCAAAAAACTATGTGTAAAGCATTGCGAGCCAACGCTTAGGATTTTAAGATGAACAAGCAGAAGGCTCATTTTTACATTTTCCTATTTTCGCACTCGTCTGGGAGATTTTCCAGGAAAAAACTGCAAAACTTGAAACACTCACACATGGAAGACCTGAAAGAATTGGTTGGCGTCGTCACCCGGAACAAAACCAAGCGCATTGACATCATCGGCAACCCGACGAACTATGCGAGCAACATTCAAAAACTTTATCGGGGCATTGTCGAGGGGGAATTTCAAAACGACGAGGAGGCGCTCGCCTTGCTTTATGGCGAAAACACGCCGAATTCCAATCTCAAGCGGCTCAAGCGGCGTCTGTCGCAGCGACTGGTCAACTCGCTTTTTTTCATTGACCTGAATCAGCCGCATTTCAATGAGTTTCAGCGGGCTTATTATTCGTGTTACAAGGATTTTGCAGCCTTGAAAATCCTCGTGGGACGTTCGGCTCGCACGGCATCTGTTGCCCTCGGCGAGAAAATTCTGAAAAAAGCCTTGCACTATGAATTCACCGATTTAGCGGTCAACGTCCTGCGGGAATTGCGGCTGTATTTTGGCAGCATTGTCGGAGACGGCAAAAAATTCAACGAGTACAACAGCCTGCTTCACCATTACCAAGAGTTGCTGGCGGCAGAAATGGAAGCGGAGGAGTTTTACATCCAACTCGTTATTCACTACATCAAGTCGAAATCCACCCAGGAAGGAATGGGCAAAACGGCTGAGGAATTTGCCGGTAAACTCGAGCGATTCAATGGTCTCCAGCCGACTCAACGCTTCATTTTATATGCCTACTCCGTTTTTGCCCTTCGCTACGAAGTGCAGAACGACTATCGCAACACGTTGCAAATCTGCCAGCAAGCCATCCACCTGCTGGAAGAAAAAGGCAAACTGGTTTCCAAAACCAACCTGTTCGTTTTTTTTCTCAAAGCGGCGAGTTGTCACGTTCAGCTAGGAGCGTTTCAGGAGGCAGAAGAAGCTTTCACTCGTTGCCTCGAACTGACGGAGGAGGAAGTCCATAACTGGTACGTGGTCAAGGAAACTTATCTGGGTTCCTTGTATCGTTCGGGGCAATACCAAAAGGCGTTCGAGGTTTTTCAGGATGCCATCCACCGCCCTGGTTTCAAAAAATTGTCCGTGCCATTCGTGGAGCAATGGTCGGTGCAGGAAGCCTTTCTACACTACTTTATATCTATCGGGAAAATAAAGCCCAGCTTGAAGCAAACCGAGTCCGTCGGCAAGTTCCGCCTGAACAAATTTTTGAACGACGTGCCCAATTTTTCCAAAGACAAGCGGGGCATGAACATCTCCATTCTCATCCTCCAAACCCTGTTTCTCATCCAGCAAAAACGCTTCGAAGACGTGAACGAGCGGCTGAATGCGCTCAAAGCTTACTCGCACCGCTACCTCCGAAAAGACGACACCTTCCGAAGCAACTGCTTCATTCACATGCTTTTACAATTGCCACATGCTTATTTCAACCGCAAGGCTGCCGAGCGCAAAGCCAAAAAATTCGCCGACCAGCTTTCTGCCGCACCGCTCGCTGCCGCAAACCAGAGCGGTGAACTGGAATTAGTGCCGTACGAGGATTTGTGGCAATTCGTGCTGTCTTCTTTGAAAGGATAAGGAAGGTGCGGTTCGCAAACCTTTCCGAAAGTTTGGAACTTTCGGAAAGGTGGTTCCTTCGGAAAAATCCAAACTTTGCACCCTCGAAACCTTCAGCACAAAACTTTGAGGCTTTGGAAAAAACGCCACTGAAAATCACCTTTCTCGGCACCGGCACTTCGCAAGGCGTCCCGGTCATTGGCTGCCGCTGCGAAGTTTGCCGCTCGACAGACAGCAGGGACAAGCGCCTGCGCACCTCCGTTCTACTTTCAAAAGATAAAGTCAACATTGCCATAGATGCGGGTCCCGACTTTCGCCAGCAAATGCTGCGGGAAGGCGTCGAATCGCTGCAAGCCATCCTCCTGACCCACGAGCACAACGACCACCTCATCGGCTTGGACGAGGTGCGGGCTTTCAATTTTTTGCATTGGCGACCCATGCCCGTGTTCGCCACGACCCTGGTGCAACGGGAAGTGAAGAAGCGTTTTGCCTATGCTTTCGACGAAAATCCCTATCCCGGCGCACCGGTCATCGAGCTGCGCACCATTTCAAAACAGGAAAAATTCGAGGTGGAAGGCATTGAAATTACTCCGGTGGAAGTGATGCACGGCGACCTGTCCGTGCTGGGTTTCCGGGTCGGCGATTTTTGTTATTTGACCGACGTGAAGACCATCAGCGAGGAGGAAATGGAGAAGGTTTACGGCTGCAAAGTCCTCGTTTTGAACGCCTTGCACCACAAACCGCATCCCACCCACCTCAATCTGAAAGAGGCGCTTGCCATGCTTGAAAAATTGCAACCGGAGCAAGCTTACCTGACGCACATGAGCCATCATATCGGTTTGTACGAGGAGGTATCAAAAAACCTTCCGTCCGGTGTGGCGCTCGCCTACGATGGGTTGGCGCTGGAAGTTTGACTTTTTTCAGCCAAAGCCTTTTGCCGTTCTTTGCCGCCAAAGCCGGGCGAAAGCTGACAGGTGGGAAATCTCCTTTTTTGAGAGAAAAAAATGAAATTTTTTGGGATGTTTCACGGCAGCAAAAAAGTAGTTGACACT
>CAZHLB010000170.1:6456-10483 GCA_964533005.1 uncultured Saprospiraceae bacterium | reverse complement strand
CAACGCCTGGCTTGACCAGGCTGCGCATCCGTGGCGGCGACGACAGCGCCCCGACTGCATCTCAGGCTTGCGGCGCTTCCAATAGTAGCTATGGGGAAGCGGAAGATTACAACATCACCATTAATCCGCCTTGCGCCATCAGCGCCATCACCCTCTCCGACGTCACCGCTTGCAATAGCCAAAACACCGCTGACCCCTCGGACGACACTTACACGGCTGACGTGACCGTGAGCTTCTCCAACCAGCCTGCCACCGGCAACCTCGTTTTGAGCGGCTCCGGCTCGGCTTCGGTTTCCGCCTCCGGTCTTTCCGGTTCGCATACTTTCCAGAATGTCGTGTTCCCGGCGAATGGTCTGGTCACTGACCTGATTGCGACCTTCTCCGCCAACCCGACCTGCAATTTGACCAACTCGATGAACCTTGCGCCTGCCGCTTGTTCCGACTGCAACATCAGCAGCGTCACGGTTAGCAACATCAGCGTTTGCGACGACAACGGCACACCCACTCCGGCGGACGATACTTTCACGGCTGATGTCACAGTGAACTATACCGACCGGCCCGCTTCGGGCACACTCGACCTGAGCGGCGACGGAACAGCTTCCACCAGCACATTCGGCGCAAACAGCCACACTTTCACCGGCGTGGAAATGAGCGCCGACGGCGGAGCGATTTCGCTGACCGCCACCTTCAGCGCTGACCCGACGGGTTGCACCATCACCAACAGCAACGCAGGCACGGCGCCAGTTTCCTGTTCGCCTTGCAACATCGGCAGTGCAGGTGCAGGCACGGCGACTTGCGGCGATAACGGCACACCGAGCAACAATACCGACGACATCCGCAGCTTCACGTTGAACCCGACGGGCTTCAACCTCGGCGCAACGTACACGGTGAGTGTGAACAACGGCGGCACGATTTCACCAAGCAGTGGCACGTATGGTTCTGCGACGACCTTCTCTTTGCAGGCAGGTTCCGCAGGAAACGGCGTGACTTACACGGTGATGGTGACCGACGCTTCGGGCACTCCTTGCACGGCGACGGCGATGATTTCCGACCCAGGCTCTTGCTCGACCACTTGTGAAATCACCGGCGCAGGGGCAGGCACACCAACTTGCGGCAACAACTCCACGCCCAGCAACCCGGCGGATGACATTCGCAGCTTCACGCTGAACCCGACGGGCTTCAATTTGGGCGCAACTTATTCGGTGAGCGTGAACAATGGCGGCGTCATTTCGCCGACCAGCGGCACGTATGGTTCGGCGACGACCTTCTCGTTGCAGGCAGGTTCGGCAGGCAACGCCGTGACTTACACGGTGACTATTACCGACGCTTCGGGCACTCCTTGCACGATTACGGCAATGATTTCCGACCCGGGGTCTTGCTCCAACAATTGTGAAATTACCAGCGCAGGTGCAGGCGCTACCACTTGTGACAACAACAGCACCCCGTCCAACCCGACCGACGACCGGCGCAGCTTCACGCTGAACCCGACCGGCATGAACTTGGGTGCAACGTACACGGTGAGCGTCAACAACGGCGGCACGATTTCGCCGACGAGCGGCACATACGGCTCGGCTACGACTTTCCTGTTGCAAGCAGGCTCTGCTGGAAACGGAACGACGTACACGGTGACGATTACCGACATCTCCGGTGGCAGTTGTTTCATCACCACGATGATTTCCGACCCAGGCTCTTGCTCGACCACTTGTGAAATTACCGGTGCAGGAGCAGGCACTCCGACTTGCGGCAACAATGGCACACCGAGCGACAACACCGACGACATTCGCAGCTTCACGCTGAATCCGACGGGCTTCAACCTCGGCGCTACCTACACGGTGAGTGTGAACAACGGCGGCGTGATTTCGCCGACAGGCGGCACGTATGGCTCGGCAACGACCTTCTCGTTGCAGACAGGTTCCGCAGGCAATGCCGTGACTTACACGGTAACGATTACCGACGCTTCGGGCACTCCTTGCACGATTACGGCGATGATTTCCGACCCGGGTTCTTGCTCCTCGACTTGCAATTTGGCAAGCGCCGGTGCAGGTACGCCCACTTGCGGCAACAACGGTACGCCAAGCAATCCGACGGACGACATTCGCAGCTTCACGCTGAACCCGACCGGCTCCAACCTCGGCGCAACGTACACGGTAACAGTGAACAACGGCGGCACGGTCAACCCGACCAGCGGCACGTATGGCTCGGCAACGACCTTCGCCATGCAAACCGGTTCTGCTGGCAACGGCGTGACCTACACGGTGACGGTGACCGACGCTTCGGGCACTCCTTGCACGGGAACGGCAATGATTTCCGACCCGGGTTCTTGCTCGACCACTTGTGAAATTACAAGCGTAGGCGCAGGCACACCCACTTGCGACAACAACGGCACCAACGCCAACCCGGCGGACGACGAGCGGGTGTTCACTTTGAACCCGACGGGCTTCAACCTCGGCGCAACTTACACGGTGACAGTGAACAACGGCGGCACAGTGACGCCGACCTCTGGCACTTATGGCTCGGCAACGACTTTCACCATGCAAAATGGTTCCGCAGGCAACGGCACGGTGTACACGGTGACGATTACCGACATCTCCGGCAGCAGTTGTTTCATCACGACGATGATTTCCGACCCGGGTTCTTGCTCGCCGACTTGCGGCTTGACCAGTGCAGGGGCAGGCACACCGACTTGCGGCAACAACTCCACGCCAAGCAACCCGGCGGACGATATTCGCAGCTTCACGTTGAACCCGACCGGCTTCAACCTCGGCGCAACGTACACGGTGAGCGTGAACAACGGCGGCACTGTTTCGCCGACCAGCGGCACGTATGGCTCGGCAACGACCTTCTCGTTGCAGGCAGGTTCCGCAGGCAACGCTGTCACCTACACGGTGACGGTGACCGACGCTTCCGGCGCTCCTTGCACGGCAACCGCTACGATTTCCGACCCGGGTTCTTGCTCCACGACTTGCAACATCAGCGGCGCAGGCGCAAGCTCGCCCACTTGTTTCAACAACGGCACTTCGAGCAACCCGGGGGACGACCGCACTCGCTTCACGCTCAACCCGACCGGCACCAACCTCGGCGCAACATATTCGGTGAGCGTCAGCAGTGGCACCATCGAAAAAGTGGGCGGCGGCACGACGGCAAACTATGGCTCGGCAACGACCTTCCAGTTCGAGGCAGGCTCGTCCAGCCTGACCAACACCGTGACGGTGACCATCACCGATGGCAACAGTGGCGGCTGCACCTTCCAGGTAATGATTACCAATCCGGGCACGACTTGCTCGCCTGATTGCGGCATCACCGCCTCCGGCGTCAACTCGCCGTATTGCTTCAATAACGGTACGCCCGAAAACCCGACCGACGACCAGACGGAGTTTTCGCTCAATCCAACCGGCAACAACCTCGGCGCTACCTACTCGGTGAGTGTGAGCGCAGGTAGCATCATGAAAGTGGGCGGCGGCACGACTGCGAACTACGGTTCGCCGACTGTTTTTCGCCTCCAAGCTGGTTCCGCAGGTTCCGGAACGACGGTGACGGTGACGATTACCGATGCTTCGGGTGGCGCTTGCACCTTCCCGGTGAGCATCACCAACCCAAGCTCTTGCTCGCCTGTCTGCGACCTGACCGGCGCAGGTTTGGGTGGTCCCACTTGCAACAACAATGGCACTGTCTCCGACCCTGCTGACGACCGCACGGTGTTTACTTTGAACCCAACAGGCTTCAACTTGGGCGCTACTTACACAGTGAGCGTCAGCACCGGCAGCGTGACACCGGCCGGCGGCACTTATGGCTCGGCAACGACCTTCACGATGCAACCCGGCTCCGCAGGCAGCGGTGGTGCGGTGATTGTGACAGTGACGGATGCCTCCGGTTCGGCTTGCTCGATAACGGCGATGTTCGACCAACCCAATTCTTGTTCGGGCGCTTGTAACCTGACCAGCGCAGGCGCTGGGGGATTGGATTGCAACAACAACGGCACTCCTGCCAACTCGACAGATGACCGCCGGGTGTTTACGCTGAATCCGAC
>CAZHLB010000170.1:5019-6446 GCA_964533005.1 uncultured Saprospiraceae bacterium | reverse complement strand
CAGGTTCCGCAGGCAACGGCGTGACTTACACAGTGACGGTGACGGATGCATCGGGCGCTCCTTGCATGGCAACGGCGACGGTTTCCGACCCTGGCTCTTGTTCGGGCGCTTGTGGCGTCAATTCGATTACTGTGAGCAATATTTCCGGTTGCGATAATTCTGGAACACCGATGGCGGGCGACGACACCTTCACTGCCAACGTGACGGTGAGTTTTTTCAACAAGCCCAGCAGTGGTTTCCTGAAAATTTCGGGCGACGGGGTGGACAGCATTGCGGTAGGCTCTATCGGGGCAACTTCATACACCTTCTTCGACGTGTTCTTTGCTGCCGATGGCACTCCGATTTCGCTGACGGCGAACTTTACGGCAGACCCGCCTTGCACACTCACGAACAATACTGCGGGCAATGCGCCAGGAAGCTGTTCGGGCGGTATTTGCCAGGTGCTTATCAACAACGTAACGACTACGCCGGAGTGCTCCAACTTCGCCGACGGCACGATTACGATTGACGCCATCGGCACCGGCACGTTGCTGTACTCCATCAACGGCGGCATCACATTCAGCACGAGCAACGTCTTTGGTTTCTTGCAGGATGGCACTTACAACATCGTGGTAATGGTGCAAGGCTCGCCCACCTGCTCGACGACTGGGACAGCGACGGTTGGCTCACAGACCATGCAGACTTGGTATCGGGATATGGATAACGACGGCTACAGCCCTGGCGCAACGCAGCAATCTTGCATCCAACCGGCAGGTCACAAATTGCTAGGAGACCTGGTGGCTCCACCTACCGGTGCAAACATTGACTGCAACGACAACGACCCGAACCAGCGCCCGTTCCAAACCTGGTACAAGGACACGGACAACGACGGCTACTCGAATGGCACGACGAAAGTGCAATGCACCAAGCCGACGGGCTACAAGTTGCTCTCGCAACTCAACGCCCCGCCTGTCGCTCCGAACATTGATTGCAACGACAACAACGCCAGCGTCAAACCTGGCGCAGCCGAAGTTTGCAACGGCGTGGACGACAACTGCGATGGTACGGCTGACAACGGCGCACCCAACGGGCAGACTTACAATGGCAACAAAACCTTCACTACCCAGGCGCAAGTCAACGCTTGGCCCTCGTGTTACTCGGTCGTCAACGGCACGGTGACGATTCAGAACTCCGGCATCACGAACCTGGCTCCGCTGGCGAACATCATCCGCATCAACGGTAGCCTGAGCATCAAGACGACCGGATTGGCAAATGTGAAAGGCTTGCAAGGCTTGACGAAAGTCGGCGGAACGGTCAATATCAGCTTGAACAACCTCGCATTGGTGAACCTGGACAGCATGTACAACTTAGACACAGTGATGGGTGACCTGAAAATCTTCCAGAACATGAAGCTGACGGGTTGCTGCGCCATTTACGAGTTGATAAAT
>CAZHLB010000170.1:0-5009 GCA_964533005.1 uncultured Saprospiraceae bacterium | reverse complement strand
TGATAAATGAGCTTCCCGGCAAGCACGTGGGCGGTATCGTTTCAGTGTACAGCAACAAGACTACCTGCCTCGACACGGCTGCCATCAACGCAGAATGCGACCCGAACTTTGCAGAGCCGGGCACGCCTGAGTTCACTTTGATTGACGTAACCGGCAAAGTCATTCCTTCGATTGACCAAGTTACCGACAATGTTTCCGAACAATCCATGCTCCTCTTCCCGAACCCGGCGACGGAGGAACTGACCGTGCAGTTTGTCAAGCCCTTCCAATTCGGCAGGGTGAAGATTTACAACTTGCAAGGACGCTTGGTCATGACGCAGGAATTGCTGCCGAACACTAAGCAGCACCAGTTCCGGGTAGGTACGCTGGCTGGCGGCGCTTACTTGGTGAGCGTGGTTGTGGATGGGGAAACATTCACCGAACGACTGGTCGTGATTGAATAAAAACTGGAAAGCTGATTTTCCAAAACGGGGGTTCAAGGCGGTTGCCTTGAACCCTTTTTTTGTGCCAGCCCATGCCGTTGGAAAATCTTTTGCCAGGTCAAAAAGGTTATGTTTGCAAAAAAAAAAAGTAGCCATGCCAACCGCAACTGCCATTCAACCGACCACTTTTTCTGCCGCATTTCCAGTTGCCTCGACCAATGGAGCAAACTCACCTGTCATCACATGGGAAGAATTCGAGCGGGAGTACCTCAGCCGGGAGGACGATTTCAAATATGAATGGGTCAATGGCAGGGTGGTCAAAACAAAGCGAACTATGAACAAGACGCAACTTTACATCCTTGACAACTTATTCGCCTTTTTTCACCACCTCCTGAACGAAGGCAAAGTCACGGGTTGGTTGGTTCCGGAACCAGACCTTTTTTTCCTCACCAACCATCGCCGCCCCGACATCGCATGGATGACACGGGAGCAAATGCACAAACTCGCAGACCTCAAAGCCTACGAAGTGCCTGCCTTCATCATCGAAGTCGTTTCCACCAACGACCAGGTCAACGAACTGAAGGATAAAATGAAAAACTACCGGGATGCCGGGGTGCAGGTAGTCTGGCAAATTCATCCGAAACAGCAAGAGGTAGATGTTTATGCTGGAAAAAACTTGACGAAAAGCAAAGTTTGCACCGGACGGCAAATCTGTTCCGCAGCGCCTGTCTTACCTGCGTTCGCTCTGCCCGCCAGTGCTATTTTTCACAAGCTAACCGTGTAATAAGCTCTTTCGACACCGCCTACTTGGCGCAATCTTTTGGCGAGTCAAAAGAGTTATGTTTGCAAAAAAAGAAGCCATGCCAACCGCCACAGCCATTCAACCGACCGCTCGTCCCGCCGCATTTCCAGCCGCCTTGACCAATGGCGCAAACTCACCTGTCATCACGTGGGAAGATTTCGAGCGGGAGTACCTCAGCCGGGAAGATGAGTACAAATACGAGTGGGTCGAAGGCAGAGTGGTCAAAACAAAACGTAGTATGCACAAGACACAACTTTACATTTTGCTGAACCTGCTCCGCCATTTTGAAAGTCTGAGAATCGAAGGAAAAGTTTTCGGGCAATTGGTTCCGGAGCCTGACCTTTTTTTCCTCGCCAACCACCGTCGTCCTGACTTCGCCTGGCTGACCGACCAACAGATTTATGCCTTAGCCGACCCGGCTGCTTACGAAGTGCCTGCCTTCATCATTGAGGTCGTTTCCACCAATGACCAAATCAGGGAGATGAAAGATAAAATGAAAAACTACCGGGATGCCGGGGTGCAGGTAGTCTGGCACATTCACCCTATTCACCAGGAAGTAGATATCTATTCCGGCAAGAACTTGTCAAAAAGCAAGGTTTGCACTGGCAGGCAAATCTGCTCCGCAGCGCCCGTACTTCCTGCTTTTGCAATGTCTGTAAGCGCCATTTTCAAAAAGCAAATCCAGTAAAAACAAAGACTGATTTTCCTCAAACTAACCCGCTCTCTCCCCTCGCCTTTTTTCTCGCTCGTCCAAATCTTCCCTGTCTTTCAATCACTTGCGAAAATTTGACAGACTTTTTTTGCCCCAACTCTTGGCTGGCAGGAAAAGAAAAATACCTTTGCAGCCGCCTTGAAAAAAGGCATGTTTTTATGGTTTCAAGGTTTCTGGTTTCAGGGTTTCAGCAGGCGCTTTCGCTGGCTGAAACCTTGAAACCTGAAACCTTTGAAACCCTGAATAAAAAGCAACCGTCGTGAATACTTTAAGCTACAGAACTGCCTCGGCAAAAAAAGAAGAGGTGGCGCGCAAGTGGTTCGTTGTGGATGCGGAAGGGCAGACTGCGGGTCGCCTTTTCTCCAAAATTGCCCACGTACTGCGGGGCAAGCACAAGCCCTCCTTCACCCCCCACGTGGACACCGGCGACTTCGTCATCGTCGTCAATGCCGAGAAGGTGCGTTTCACCGGCAAAAAAATTGACCAGAAAGAATACCTCCGCTACACCGGCTACCCCGGTGGTCAGCGCAGCGAAACTGCCCGTGACCTGCTCGACCGCAAGCCGCAGGATGTCATCGAGCATGGCGTCCACGGCATGTTGCCAAAAACCAAACTGGGCAGGGCAATGATTAAAAAACTCTTCGTCTATGCGGGTGCCGAACATCCTCACCAGGCGCAAAAACCCGAACCACTGATTTAAATAGTGATTTGGTGATTTGGTGATTTGGTGAGGGCGGCTGCCCTGCGTCAAATCACCAAATCACCAAATCACCAAATCACCATTTTAAGATGGAAATGATAAATGCCATAGGCAGAAGGAAAGCCTCCGTTGCCAGGGTCTATCTGACCAAGGGCGAAGGCGCCATCAAAGTGAACGGCAAGGATTACAAGGAATACTTTCCGCAAGTCCACGTGCAGGCAAGTGTGGTGGAGCCTTTCAAGACAGTGAGCTTGGAAAGCAATCTTTACAACCTGAAAATCAACGTGGATGGCGGCGGCTTCCGGGGTCAAGCCGAAGCCGTGCGCATGGGCATCTCCCGCGTGCTCGTGAAGCTCAACGCCGATTTTCGCAAACCGTTGAAAGACCGCAAACTGCTCACCCGCGACGCCCGCGAAGTCGAGCGAAAGAAATACGGCAAACCCAAAGCAAGAAAGAGCTTCCAGTTCTCCAAGCGTTAATTTTTTGGTGATTGGTGATTAGTGACTGGTGATTGGGACTGCCCAATCACCAATCACTAATCACCAATCACTAATCACCAATCAGAAAATGGCAAAACCATCATATCAAGAGTTGCTCGATGCCGGCGTTCACTTCGGTCACATGCGCAAGAAGTGGAACCCGAAAATGGCGCCCTACATCTTCATGGAGCGCAAAGGCATCCACATCATTGACCTCAACCGGACGGCAGAAGCTGTCGAACGTGCCGCCAACGCCATGCGGGCAATTGCCAAAGGCGGCAAGAAAATCCTGTTTGTTGCGACCAAAAAACAGGCTCGCGATATCGTGTCAAGCGCCGCCGATTCGGTCGGCATGCCTCACGTGACCGAGCGTTGGCTCGGCGGCATGATGACCAACTTCGCCACCATCAAAAGGTCGGTGAAAAAAATGCAAAACATCGAACGCATGCTCGCCGACGGCACCGCCGCCACCATGACCAAAAAAGAGCGCCTGACGCTCGACCGGGAAAAGCAGAAACTGTCGAAAGTGCTCGGCGGTATCGAAAACCTCGGTCGCCTGCCTGCCGCCATTTTCGTGGTGGACATCCTGCATGAGCATATCGCCATCGCCGAAGCCCATCGCCTCGGCGTCCGCACCTTCGCCATGGTGGATACGAATTCCGACCCCAACCAGGTGGATTTCCCCATCCCGGCAAACGACGACGCTTCCAAATCCATCGCCGTCATCACCCGCTACCTGACCGATGCCATTCGGGAAGGCTTGGGCGAAAAGGCGCTGGCAACGAGGGAAGAAAAGACTGAAACAGAAGGAGTTAGCACGGAAGGCTGACAATAAAAAAGTTGATAAGGGCTGATAAAGGTTGATGAGGTTGATATGACCTCATCAACCCTTATCAACCCTCATCAACCCTTATCAACTACTAAAAAAATGGCTACGATATCAGCAAAAGACGTGGCGAAGCTGCGTGAAATGACCGGTGCAGGCATGATGGATTGCAAATCAGCCCTGACCGAAGCCGATGGCGATTTTGAAAAAGCCATCGAATGGCTGCGCAAAAAAGGTCAAAAACTCTCCATCAAGCGCGCCGACCGGGAAGCCAAAGAAGGCGCTGTCATCGCCTTGGTTTCCGACGACAAAAAGCGGGGCGTGATTGTGAAACTGAGCTGCGAAACAGACTTCGTGGCAAAAAATGAGAACTTCGTGAACCTGACCAAAGAGTTCGCAAAAGTCGCCCTCGACAGTTTCCCCGCCTCGAAAGAAGACCTGCTCAACCAGACCTTCAACGGCATCACCATCGGCGAAAAAGTCACCGAGCAGGTGGGCGTGATTGGCGAAAAAATCGAAGTGGCAGGCTACGAGCGCCTCGAAGCTGAGCAAATCGCACCGTATATCCACATGGGCAACCGCGCTGGCGTGCTCGTTGGCTTAAACATTGCCGACGACAAATTCTCCAGCGTCGGCAGGGACGTCGCCATGCAAATTGCTGCCATGCGCCCCGTCGCCCTCGATAAGGAGGACGTGCCTACTTCGGTGATTGAAAAAGAAATCGAAATTGGTAAGGAGCAAGCCCGTGCTGAAGGCAAACCCGAAGCGATGCTGGAAAATATCGCCAAAGGCAAGCTGAACGCATTTTACAGGGACAACACCTTGCTCAACCAGACCTTCGTGAAAGACAACAAGAAAACCATTCGAGATTTTCTCAAGGAACAGGACGGCGACCTGACGGTCACCGGCTTCAAACGAGTCGAATTGGGTTGATTCTTAGCATCTGAGAAAGGCGAATTAAGCAGTTAATTCGCCTTTTTTTATGCCTATATTTTTCCTCACAGCAATCCCCGTTTTGATTGACGATTGAGGATTACATGATTGTTGATTGTTGATGGAATGGCAGAT
>CAZHLB010000169.1:0-10532 GCA_964533005.1 uncultured Saprospiraceae bacterium | reverse complement strand
CATCACGTAGTTGGGATGGAGAAGTTCCTTCCAGGATGACAAAAGCGACTTGGAGACGGCACTCACTGCATGAAAACAAACGGTTGTAAAATTCGGGGTGACTCATGTTAGTCCTGAATTGCCTGCACTTGTTGACCTGCATTCGCCAGGTACATTTCTTCTTCCTCTCTCAAAAGCTGCATCAAATGCCTGGTCACTTCACCTGGTTTACCGTTGCCGATTACTTGGTCATCCACCTGCACCACCGGCATTACGCCTTTCGTGCTGGCAGTGATGAAGGCTTCCCGGGCGGTTTTCAATTCTTCCAGTGCCAGGTCTCGTTCCTCCACGTGATAATGCCGTTTGGCTACCTCTAAAGTTTTCATGCGAGTGATGCCTTCCAATATGCCGTCGCCTGCTGTCACGATGGTATCGTCGGGCAGGACGATGAAAAAATTCGCCCTCGTGGTTTCATAAATATTGCCGCCGGAATGGAAAAGGATGTCCTCCGCACCTGCCTCCCTCATTTGCGGCAGCAGGTAAATTCCCACGATATAGTTGATGGTTTTTGCAGAAGGAAAAGTGCGGTGATACTCGTGCAGCATCAATTTGACGCCCTTTTCATATCGCTCCACCGGGTAAACCGGTGCCGGATGTTCCATGATAATCAGGTTCGGCGTCGAAGGCGAATAGCCGTCCGAGGCGTAGCCGCCTGTGAGGACGAGCCTCATGCCGCCCTCGGTCAAGCCGTTTGCCCGAACCACTTCCATGATTTGCCGGGTCAATTCCTGCCGGGAAAACGGAACGTGCAGGTGCAGAATGCGGGAAGATTTTTCAAAGCGGTCGAGGTAGTCGTCGAGGAAGAGCGGTTGCCCTTTTTTCACCAAAAAAAAGTCGAACATTCCGTAGCCCCGAAGAATGGCGAGGTCGCTTGCGTGGAGCGTCGCTTGCTCGGCTGGCACGAGCTTGCCGTTGATGGAGTAATATTTAATCATGTGCATTTTGAATGAAAAAACCTCCGGCAAAACTATGATTTGCCGAAGGTTTTGCTGCCCATTTTAGGGGAAAGGGCATTTTGGAGAGAGGCGGTTTTGAGAAAAATTTTCTCAAAACCACTTTTCTTCACAAGGTTATTTCGCTTCAGCCTTATTCAAAAGCTGGAAACCATTGCCGTGAATATTGACGATTTCGAGGTTCTCGTCGTGCTTCAAATACTTGCGAAGTTTGGTGACAAAAACGTCCATCGAGCGGGCGGTGAAATAGTTGTCCTCGTTCCAGATTTTGGTCAAGGCTTCGTTGCGGGTCAGCACGTCGTTGATGTTTTGGGCGAACAATTTTAGCAACTGCGCCTCCTTCGGCGAGAGCTTGTATTTCTCCTCGTTGGGCCCATCTTTATCGTAGGAGAGGACACGCAAGGGATAGTTGAAATGATACTTGCCGATGAGGAAATCCCGCTGCTCGTCCTTGGGGTCTGGCTTCGGCTTGGTGCGTTTGAGGATGGCTTGGATGCGGGAAATCAGTTCCTCGCTGTTGAACGGCTTGGTGATGTAGTCATCCGCACCGATTTTGAAACCTTGCAACACGTCGTCCTTCAGCGTTTTGGCGGTCAGGAAGATGATGGGCATGGTTTGGTCTTTTTCCCTGATTTCTTTCGCCAGGGTGAAGCCGTCCTTGCGAGGCATCATCACGTCGAGGATGCAGAGGTCGTAATTGCCACGATTGTAGCTTTCAGCGCCTTTGATGCCGTCGGTTGCCAGCGTCACGTCGTAGTCGTTCATTTCGAGGTAGGAACGCAGGACGTCACCAAAATTTTGGTCGTCTTCAACTAAGAGAATATTGCCGCGATTCGTAGAGGTCATAGCTATGATTTGGTTTGAATTAAATTGCATTTGAATTATTCGGTTGGCAATTATTCGCCAGCCAGTTCTAAAATAGCATGGTATAAATTGGGGTGTATTCTGAAGTTCGCTGCATAAATCAGCTTGTCCATTTCAATTTTGACCTCGCTCAGAAAGCCTTTTTCTTTAGCCTTAAGCAAGGTTCCAAGCACACCTGTTATTTGAATTCCATATTCTTTTGCCACGCTTCTTCCTTTCAATTCGTCAATTAAAAGGTATTCGGCTTTTAATTCTATGGCAAGTGCGATGGCTTCAGCTTCTCCGGCGTCAATTTTATTTAAAAGCTGCTTTGCGAGCTTTTTGTCAACAACTTCTTTAATTTTTATCCAACCGGCGTTTTCAATGATTTCTTTCTGATTATCGGTTTTTGATAGTTCCTGAAAGACAAGCGGTGGAATTATTATCTCCTCAAACAAATCTCGCAGTAATTCAAGCCTGCTTATTTGGATAAGGTTGGTAATAGGAGAAGTATCGCTGACGACAATCATAGTTTTTCAAGATTAGCCAAATCGTTTTTTACATCCTCAATGGTGAAATGGACATACACATTTCGTTTCGCCATTTCCTTTTGAAATTCAAGCTGATTTAATCCAGCCAATCTTTTTGCTTGCCCCATGGAAAGCTTTTTTTGTTCGTACAAATGCACGGCAATATCAATCTTCAATTCGGCAGGCGATATTTTCGCTGCTTGCAAGACTTCTTTTGGAATGATTAAATCTGCTGTCATGGCTGTCTATTTTTCAATTCTCAATTTTCCACCTTGAACGGGAAATACAATATAAAACTGCTCCCCTTCCCCAACTCACTCTTCACATCCACCGTCCCCTTGTGCGCATTCATCATCGCCTTCACGTAGCTCAATCCCAATCCGAAGCCCTTGACATCGTGCAAGTTGCCGGTATGCACCCGGAAGAATTTTTCAAAAATATGCTTCTTCGCCTCCTTCGTCATCCCGATGCCTTTGTCGCTGACAATAACTTCGACCCCGCCGTTCACATTGCGCGTGGAAACTGAAATTTCGGGCTTCTCGGGGCTGTATTTATTGGCGTTGTCGAGCAGGTTATTCACGACGCTGGCGATGTGAGTGACGTCGCCTTGCACGACGGGTTTGTTGGCTTTCAGGTCGGTGGAGGTCGTGCCTTCTTTCTTTTCCACCTGGAGGTGAATGTTGTCAACTGCCTGGGTGACGACCTCGTTCAGGTTCACGTCGCCGAGTTTGAGGCTGTATTCCTGCCGGTCAATCTGCGCCATTTGCAGCACCTTTTCCACTTGGTTGTTCATGCGTTTGTTTTCCTGGCGGATGATGTCAATGAACCGGCGGATTTTGTCGGGCTGTGTCACCACCATCGGCGAGGTGATGCTGTCCGAAGCCAGGCTGATGGTGGCAATTGGGGTTTTGAACTCGTGGGTCATATTGTTGATGAAGTCGTTCTTCATCTCGGACAGTTTTTTCTGCTTGAAAATCACGCTAATCGTGTACGCAAAACAGAACAGGATGATGCCGGTAAAAAGGATAGACGCCAGCAAAGTTTTCATCACCGACCCCCAGATGAACGAGGCTTTGGTTGGAAAAAAGACCATGAGCATGCCCGGCGGCTCCAGGTCTTGCTGGAATAAATTGACCCGGTACTCGCTGGCGTTCAGGTTTTTATAATCTTTTTGAACCGGCAGCGAGCGGCTGTCTTCGACGACGTAGTGCCCGTCGGCAATCACGAATGAGGTTTTCCGGTTGTCGTAAATGCCGTAGGAAAAAGGCAGTTTGATGCCTTTGTCCTGCCATTCTTGATTGAGAAATGCGCCCAGTTTTTCCAAATCCACCCGCTCGACGATGGGCGACATGTCCAACCCTTTTTGGAAGCTGACCCAGCGGGTGAAAACTTGCTCCCGTTGCGCCCGGCAGTTGGAGCAAGGGCAGGTGTCGGCAGCCATAGTCAGTTCGATGAGTTCTTGTTTGGTGAGATGGACATGACCGGGCTGGGCGTGTTCTTCGGGGGTTTCTTCGGCGGGTGGTTTCGGCAAGTTCATTTCGCCCTCTTTTAGGCGCTCCTGCATTTCTTTTTCGATGTATTCCTGGGCAAAACCATTGTCCACGTTGCGCAGGAAATCCATGTTTTCCTGGGCTTCCAGTTTTTCTGCCACGCCGTTCAGGGCGCTGACGACCTGGTTGTTGAATTGCTCCTCGTTGGCTTGAAGGGAGTCCACAATCCACTTCAGCTGCATCCCGGCGACGCCGATGAGGGCGGCGCTCATCAGTCCAATTATTAACCAGATAGCTTGCTTATTCATGTTCGATAGTGTTGAGCAGCGAAACTCAGTCCTTTGATTTTCAGTGATTTAATTCCAGGCAGAAAACCGGCGAGGCGGCGTCCGGTTTTTTCCATGCAGGTCAAATTTAACACTTGGGACGGGGGAGCGGGTCGTTTAACAGAGTTTTAATCGAACTCAGAAATGTCATTTTTTTCAAAAATGACATTTCTAAACCTTCATCGAGCGAAACAGCGCCAACTGATTCCTCGCACGAACGAGATTGTGTGCCGGGTATTTCGTTTTGTAATAAACATCCCCTTCCAGGTAGTCTGCCAAAAACCGGACGGCTTGCATCAGCGTCAGCCAGCGTCCTCCTTCGGCGAGATTTTCCCGTTCCACCGGGGTCAAAACGTCGCTCATTTCCGAAAGAAAACCTTCCGACAAAGCCTGAAAAACAGGCATTCTCATTTCCACCTGCGACACGTCCGGCTCATCCTCTTCCACCGGGCTGGTGAAAGTCCTCATCATGTCGCCAAAATCAGAGAGGATAATTCCCGGCATCACCGTGTCCAAATCAACGACGGCGACTGGCTGCCGGGTCGCATCATCGAACAGCACATTATTGATTTTGGTGTCATGATGAATGGCTCTGCGAGGCAGGTCGAGGTTGGCTATTTTTTTGAAAATCAGTTGGTTGGCTAAAATTTCTTCGACTTCCATTTTGGCTTCGGCAAGTCGTTCAGGCATGGCTCGTGCAAGAACTTCTTTGAAATATGCCAGCCGTCGCTCGCCATCGTGGAAGCCAGGAATGGTCGTTTTCAGATTATCCACTGCCATGCCATTCAAGGCTTTTGCGAAAGCGCCGAAAGTTTTTGCCGCCTGGAAAGCCTGCTCCTCCGTTTCGACCTTGTCGAAGGCAATCGTTTTTTCAAAAAAAGGGAAGACACGCCAGTAGTTGCCAGCCTCGTCGTGGTGCAGCAAAGCGCCGGTTCGGGTGGGAATTGGCGTTAAAATTTTCAGGTGGAAATCTTGCTTGGCGAGTTGGTCAGCGACGAGGCGGATGTTGTGCATCACTGCTTCCGGCTGCTTGAAAACGTGGTGATTCAAGCGTTGCAAAAGCCAGGTTTGGCGCTCGCCGTTTTTGAGAAATTCAATGCGAAAGGTGTCGTTGATGTGTCCGCCGCCGAAAGCATGGGAGGCGACAAGTTGCTCGAAATCAAAGAATTGACGAAGAATTGTCTCCATGTGAAATTTGAATTAGGATATTAAGGATGGCAAAGGATATGAAGGATTGGGACGAGCGTCCCAATCCTTCATATCCTTTGCCATCCTTAATATCCTAATTCAAAATTGGTGGGTACTTCCCCTCCTTCGCCATCTCCTCAAAAGCCGCCTGCACGATAGGCTTGTCTTCCCGATAAGTCACGCCATACCATTTTTCATCGTTGGGCAACACGGCGAAGGTGGCGACGCCCGCCTCGATGAGGTGGTTGGCGAAGGACGAGATGTAAAATTCCGCCGCCGGATACTGCGCATTCATTCTGACGAAGTGCGCAAAGCCTTCTTCCAGCAATTCAAAAATGTGAGGATGGAAACCCCAAATGTTCATCGAAACAAGGGCGTTGGGGTCGAGCGGTTGTATTTCGCCTGCCTCATTTTTATAAAAAACCTCCCCGTTTGCCGTCGGAACGATGCCTTTGCACTCGGTGACAGTGGACAAATTACCTCGCTCGTCCATGCTGCAAACACCTCTGGAAACGGCTCCGAATTCTGACAGGGTATTTTTCAAAACGTAGCCTACCATGCCGTAATGCGTTGGCTTGCAATCGTTTGAAAGAAAATTCGCCATCTTTTCAAAGCCCGACAAGCCGTAATAATCGTCTGCATTGATGGCTACGAAAGGCTCGTTGACGACCTCTTTGGCGACCAAAATAGCGTGAGCCGTTCCCCAAGGTTTTGTGCGCTCGATGAGATTCGGCAGGTCGGGCACGTACTTGTCTTTTTCCTGAAAAGCGAAGGCAATCTCCGCCTTACCTTCCCACCGCCGGGCTACTTTTTCTCTAAATTCCTCCTCAAAATCCCGCCGGATGACGTACACGATTTTGCCGAAGCCTGCCCGCAAGGCATCGAAAATGGAGTAATCCATGATGGTTTCGCCGCCTGCTCCGACGGCGTCGAGTTGCTTCAAGCCACCGTAGCGGCTGCCCATGCCGGCGGCGAGAATTACAAGTGTTGGTTTCATTGAATTGACTTCTCCAAAAGCTGACAGGTGGAAAACGCTTGATTTTGCGGGTTAAAAATTTCTTTCAGAAATTTTTGACCCGCAAAATCAAGCGTTTTCCACCTGTCAGCTTTGAGCTCGAAATTGGAGGCGCAATGTAGGTAGGGCACTCAAAAAGTTGCCGCTACTTCAATCCTTCCAGGATTTGGTCGGCGTGGCGCTTGGATTGCACTT
The DNA here is from genome assembly GCA_964533005.1 of uncultured Saprospiraceae bacterium. Classification (GTDB taxonomy): domain Bacteria; phylum Bacteroidota; class Bacteroidia; order Chitinophagales; family Saprospiraceae; genus UBA6168. The sequence goes on along the minus strand of CAZHLB010000169.1, from coordinate 3,953 downwards.
TGTCCAGAACCTGCTCGATGACGCCTTTTTCATTGATGACAAATGTGGTTCGGAAGATGCCTTCGTACCGAATGCCAAACAGCGATTTCATGCCCCAGACGCCGTAGGCTTGAATCACTTTTTTGTCCGTGTCCACGAGAATTGGAAAAGGCAGGTTGTACTTTTTAATGAAATTCTGATGCCGTTTTGCGCTGTCGGCGCTGACGCCGAGCAACTCGAAGCCTTTGTCTTTCAGCAACTTGTAGTTGTCCCGCAAGTTGCAGGCTTCGACAGTGCAGGTGGGCGTGTTGTCTTGCGGGTAAAAAAATAGGACGAGCTTTTTGCCTTTGAAAGTGGCGAGCGAGACGGGGTTGCCGTCTTGGTCGAAGCCTTTGAAGTTGGGCGCTTTGTCGCCGGGTTGGAGTTGTGCCATGCTGTTTGCTATTTGATGAAGGTCAAACATCGGAACATTCGGCAGGATGCAAATGCAGTCAAAAAAAATCGCCCCGACCATGCCGGTCGGGGCGATTTTTTGCAAGTAGGTTACGCTTCCGCCTCACTTCTTACACTCTCCCTTTTTGTATTTGGTGATGCCATTGCATTCGGCGATGCAGGCATTGCCATAAGTTTTGCCGTTGCAACCGCAAACCGGGTCATATTGCAGGGTGCAGAAACAATCAGGCTTGGGATTTTCTTCGCAAGGCTTGACTTTGGAGACCTTGTTTTCGCTCGAAGTTAAATCACTCGCCAGCATGAACAGGACACACAACAACAGTTTCATGGTCTGATAATTTTGGGGCAACACTGGATTTCAAATGAGGCAAATCACTCAAAATGCAATGCTGTCAATGTTCGGTTTCTAACTGAAACGGATAGAAATGTTGCCCGTTCAACGGATGAATTTCCGCTCCAACACCGTTTCATTCCCCACTGCATCTTTCACCACCAGCTTCAAATCATGCTCCCCTTTGCCCAGCGCCTCATCAAAAGTGTGCGAAATGGTAGCCGTCTTCTTGTCAAATTCCAGCAAAACCCACTGCCCGTCAATCCACGCATCGTACGTCAAGCCCTTCACGTTGGGCGCTACGCTGATGTTGTCCGAGATTTTGAAAGACATTTTTTTGTAGCTTTTCATGTTGGTATTCAACAAGATAGGCCGCACCGAGGGCGGCGTCACGTCCACCATGATGCAGAAATCGCCGAGGCTGCGGGCTTTGGTTCGCAGGAAGCCATCCTGCCACTTGCCGCCGCAATTGGTCACGTTTGCACCGTCGCACAAGCCGACAAAAACCTTCGGTTTCAGTTCCGCAGGGATGGATTGCGTGGGGCGGATGCCGATGTCGAAGAAGTTGTGAATCGGCGTGCGATCGTTGCCGATGTGATGCACGTGCGAAAAATGCCCGGAGGAGCGGTCGGCGATGGTTTCGTATTGCAGGTAGAAGTTTTCGTAGAGTGTACCCTTCGGCAAGTGCAGGTACAAACCTTCGGTCGAGATGATGTTGCCCTCGTTGTACGGAAAGATATAGTTGAAACTTTCCTCCTTGTTGCTGGCGAGAGTGGCGGCGGGTAGGTCGCTTCGTTTCACCCAAAATTCCAGGCGGCTGGAATTGCCGCTGGCGTCGGCGGCGATGATGGTGATTTTGCTGGCTTTTCCAGGCTGCAAGGCAATCACGCCGAAGTCTTTTTGCTTTTTGTAAATGGACATCTGGTTGCCAGGCAGCGAGTAAAGCCGGTTGTAGTAGCTGTTTTTTGTGATGCGTTCCAGGTAGTCGCAGTGTGCATTGATGAAGCGGGTTTCGTCAAAAGAGAAACTTTCGAAGTCGAAATCGAAGGTCAGGCTGTCGTCCTTGAGCATGGCAATGGAGTAGATGCCGTTCCAGTTGCTCACCTGGTTGAAATGGTCAAAAACCTTGAGTGCCAAGCCAATGCGGTCGCCGGAAAACGAAATCGTGTCGCCCTTGACCTTGTATTTTCCGGCGGCGGCAGAGTAGAGCGGTAAAATTTTCTCTCCCTTTTCTTCCCTTTTTTCATTCAGGAAATACGCCTTCAGAGTGTGCATCTTCGGCGAGATGTTGTCGTTGACGTTGAAGCCGAACAGGAGCGGGTTGATGACATTTTGGGTCTTCGTTTCCCGCACCTCGAAATGCAGGTGCGCCCCGTTGGACGAGCCGGTGTTGCCCATCACACCTATTTGCTGACCTTTCCAAACTGGAAATTCCGACTCGCCAGGAAGCAGGTCGAGTGCGAAAATTTGCTTGGCATATTGTTGCCGTCGGACGTAGTCTTCCACCTCCGGGGTGAATTTGTCGAGGTGAGCGTAAAGCGTGGTGAAACCGTTTGAGTGGTTCACCTGAAGCGACTTGCCGTAGCCGCTTTCCTCGATTCGGATTTTGGCAATGTACCCGTCGGCGGCGGCAAGCACCGGGTCGCCGATGACGCCCCGGCTGGATTTGATGTCAATCCCTGCATGAAAATGGTTGGGGCGCAACTCGCCAAACGTGCCCGAAAGCAGCAGCGTGTGACCGACCGGCGCTTGGAAATAATTCAGGGGATAACTCCCTCTCGTTGTTGGGATGGTGAAAGAAAAAGCCACGCCCAGCAACGGCATAAACAGCAGTAGCACAATCTTTTTCATAAATCTTATCCGTCGTTTTTGCGGGTAAATGCGGGTCAGGAAACGTTGCTCCAACGGGTTGGAGTTGTCCGAAGGGAAAGCAAATTTAGCCTTCGAGGCGGAATTTTACTTTCGGATGAAAATTTTTCTGACCGGCATCCGAAGCCGTTTTGAGTGGTTGCATGGAAAATTTTCGTGCGGGAGAGGACAGCACCGGGAGGCTGGAAGGGGGTATTCAAAAAACGTGACAAAGTGGGAAACGGGTCAGGTTGTTTTGGTGTAGAAGCTGTTACTTTTGCCCGCTTTTTTGAAAAAGCAGCCAGCGGGGAGGGTTGTTTGAACGGAAATTTTTTGAGAAAAAATTTCGGATGTTTCACCCACGCAGCTTTTTTAAACACATAGTCACATAGGGCACATAGTTTTGAAAATCAACTACCTATGTGAACTATGTGACTATGTGTTTAAAAAAATAGTGTGCTTGTGATTAAGCCTAATTTTTCTTTTCAAACAGCCCTCCCTGCTACAAAGTCCACTTCATGTATCGTACCCACAACAACAACGAACTCCGCCTCCACCACGCCGGGCAAGACGTCCGCCTGGCAGGCTGGGTGCAAGCCAGCCGGGATTTTGGCGGCTTGACTTTCATTGACCTGCGCGACCGCTACGGCATCACCCAACTTGTTTTCAACATGGACGACGACCCGGCGCTTTGCGACAAGGCTCGCAAACTGGGGCGGGAATTCGTCATCAGCGCCAGTGGAATCGTGCGGGAACGCAGCGCCAAAAATCCCAACCGGGCGACCGGAGACATTGAAATTCAAGTGATTTCATTTCAAATTCTCAATGCCTCGAAGACGCCGCCCTTCACCATCGAAGAAAACACCGACGGCGGCGACGACCTGCGCATGAAATACCGCTACCTCGATATCCGCCGTCCGCAGGTGCAGCAAAACCTGATTTTCCGCAGCAACCTGGCGCTCGAAACCCGGAAATATTTAGCCGGGGAAGGCTTCATCGAAATCGAGACACCGAACCTCATCAAAAGCACCCCGGAAGGCGCACGGGATTTTGTCGTGCCCAGCCGCATGAATCCCGGTCAGTTTTACGCCCTGCCGCAGTCGCCTCAGACTTTCAAGCAAATCCTGATGGTGGCAGGCATGGACAAGTATTTTCAAATTGTGAAGTGCTTCCGGGACGAGGATTTGCGAGCCGACCGGCAGCCGGAGTTCACGCAGATTGACTGCGAAATGGCTTTCGTCACGCGGGAAGACGTGCTGCGCACTTTCGAGGGCTTGACCAAGCACCTGTTCAAATCCATGCTCGGTTTGGAGTTCGACGAGTTCCCCCGCATGAGCTACGC
>CAZHLB010000168.1:0-10547 GCA_964533005.1 uncultured Saprospiraceae bacterium | reverse complement strand
GTAGGTCTTCTTCGAAGATGACAAAAGCGACTTGGAGACGCAGGGAGCCAGACGTGCTAAACAGTTACGGGACTTTTTTTTTGACACTGATTTCGCTGATTTGACTGATTTACACTGCTTGACTTGTCAGTGTTAATTCAGTCAAATCAGCGAAATCAGTGTCGAAGCATTTCACCATCAAAACTTTTCAACCAACATGAAAATCATTTTTGAACTTCTCATCGCCGCACTTTTCACTGCGGCGCTTTTCACCAATTGCCAAAACAACCCATCCGCCAATGCTGACAAAACCGCCGCCGACACCGTTGCCGCCGATGTCAAAATCGAAGGCGTCTGGGTCAACAAAGCCTGGTGGGAAACTTTGGAAAGCACCAAATCTCCGAGGAAAGCCGCCGAAAAACTGGGCATCGCTGGCGTGACTATTCAGCAGGACAGCACCGGCAAATGGTTGGGTGTGGTGAACTACGCCTTTCACGAGGGCGGCGAATACGAATTGAAACCTGTCGAAGGCGGCAATTTTCAACTGCTCGAAACGGAGGGCAAAACCAAGCAGCACGACCTCACCGTGCTGTCCGACAGCACGTTGCGCATTGACAGTTTCGACCTCGTGCGCTTCGGCGACCTCCAAATGGACGACACCGACTTTACGGCTGGCATTGTCAGTGGAACTTACTCGCTGAAAGGCAAGCCCGGCGACGTGATTTTTTACTCGAATGGCTCGGTCAGCGGGCTGGAAGGCTACGAAAGTTATGACGTGGTGCTGGATTACGTGGTGGATGAAGTTGGCGCTGACGAAATCATGTTGATTAAACCGGGCGATGAGCGGGACTTTTATGCCTTTGTAATTAAAGGCAATCAACTGCTTCTTTCGATGGTAGACGAATTAAAGGATAAGGACGGGAATACGACTGGTTATAAGGCTGGAAAGGTGAAGTATGAACTGACGAAGAAGTAATTCAGCCTTCCAAAATCAGCAATAACCAGGAATGCTCAACTAAGAAAACTACACCATGCAACTCGTGAATAATTTATTTCAGGAAATCAGGGAACTGATTATTTCGGCAAAGCAAAGTGCGGCTGTTGTAGTCAATGCGGAAGCAGTGGTTTTGCATTGGCGAATTGGCAGCGTTATCAAGCGGGAAATATTGCAAGACCAAAGAGGAGCATATGGTCAGGAAGTAATTAAGACGCTTGCAAAGCAATTGACGCTGGAATTTGGCAGCGGATTTAGCCGAACCAATCTGCTTTATTTCGTCCAGTTTGCCACAAAATTTCCCGATTTTGAAATTGTCCACGCGCTGCGTGGACAATTGAGCTGGACACATTTCCGCATCTTCCTCACCCTCGAAAATGAGCCGATTGGTCTCATCCTTTGTGCCGGAAAAGCGGAGGAACAAATTGAATTGCTGATGCTCGACAAAGGCAATATTCGAGTGGCGGAATACCTTACTGAACTGCCGCCCAAAGAGGTGTTGCAAGCTAAATTGCACGAGGCGGTGCAAAAAGCCAAGCAATTCAGACTTAAAAAATCAGACCTGTCAACACACTGAGTGCTGACAGGTCTTTACTTTTTGAAAAAATGAAACATCAATTCGCACTCATTTTCCTGCTGGCGCTCGCCGCCTGCCAAACCAAAAATCCAGTCTCCACCAGCTCACCGCCCATTGAAAAACTCTCCGACAACAGCCTGCTCACCCTCGTTCAAAAACAAACTTTCCAATATTTCTGGGATGGCGCAGAACCCACGTCCGGCTTGGCTCGTGAGCGCATCCACCTCGATGGGGCATATCCTGACAATGACCAAAACGTGGTCACTTCCGGCGGCAGCGGCTTCGGCGTGATGGCGATTTTGGTGGGCATCGAGCGGGGTTTTATCACCCGGCAACAGGCGGTGCAGCAGTTTGAAAAGATATTGGGCTGGCTCGAAAAAGCCGACCGTTTTCACGGCATCTACCCGCATTGGTGGCATGGCGAAACAGGCAAAGTCAAGCCATTCAGCCAGTTCGACGACGGCGGCGACATCGTGGAAAGTGCCTATCTTTTTCAGGGTTTGCTCTGCGTTCGCCAATATTTTAAAGATGGAAATGAGCAGGAAAAAGCAATCGCCAATCGCATTGATAAACTCTGGCGGGAAGCTGAATGGGACTGGCACCGGGGCGAGGCGAAGGAAAACGTGCTGTTCTGGCACTGGTCGCCGAAACACGCCTGGAAAATGAATTTCCGCATCACCGGCTGGAACGAGTGCCTGATTGCATATATCCTGGCAGCTTGTTCGCCCACGCATGGCGTTCCGGCGGAAGTATATCATGAAGGCTGGGTAATGAATGGCAAAATATTGGGCGGCACGACGAAATATGGCCACCAGCTTGTTTTTAATCACAATGGCTCGCAAGAATATGGGGGGCCATTATTCTGGTCGCATTATTCATTCCTCGGTCTCGACCCTCGAAAATTAAAGGATAAATACGCTGATTATTGGGAGCATGGTCGCAACCATACTTTGATTAATTATGAGTGGTGCAAAGAAAATCCGAAAGGATTTTACGGATATGGTGAGAATTGCTGGGGCTTGACTGCGAGCTATTCCACTCGTTTTTATGCGGCGCACCGACCGGGTGGGGAGGAAGATTTTGGCGTGATTTCGCCAACGGCGGCGCTATCTTCCATGCCATATACGCCGAAAGAAAGCATGGCTGCGATGCGGCATTTTTATGAAAAACTGGGAGACAGTTTGGTTGGAAAATATGGGCCTTATGATGCGTTCAGCCAGCACGTGGATTGGTTCCCGAGAAGATATCTTGCCATTGACCAGGGCACGATTCCAGTTATGATTGAAAACCACCGGACGGGGCTGCTTTGGAATTTATTCATGTCGTGCCCGGAAGTGCAGGCGGGTTTAAAAAAGTTGGAATTTAGTTTTTGAGATAAAAACTCATCAGAGCGAGGTGGCTATATTTTTGATTTTTTCTGCGAAAAAATCAAAAATATAGCCACCTCGCTCTCATTATTTAATTGCCATTTTCCCTGCCGCCGCAGCCTTCCCGTCCAGCCATATTTTGAAAAAATAACTGCCCGCCGCCAAGCCTTCCCGCCGAAATTCGAAGCGGTTTTCCTCAAAATCTTGCTCCCGCAGCAATTTCCCCGCAGGGTCGAAAACTTGGAGCGTACCCGACCGGAATTGCACTTCTTCTCCCAGGTCAAAAATAGCGGCAGTCGCCACCGGGTTCGGTAACACGTTGACCATCAACCCTTCCCAGAAGGACACCGTGCTTGTGCCGGTCACCGGCAGGAAATTTTCGCCCACCGTGTGCCAGGTTTCATTCGTGATAACCGGTACGTTGAAGTCGAAAAAGATGCCCGCCGAGTTGTGAATGACCGAGCCGAGCGGCAGCGCCGGTTTTTGCGAAATGGTGAAATTGACGAAGCCATGCGACGCCGGTTCGTTCACGAAACTGTCGGGAAGCATGACATTCGGGAAGCTCAAAGTCAGGATGTTTTCGCCCGTGATGCTCCAGGTATAAACATGGCTGGCGACGCCGGGGCGAATGGACGCCACGTTTAACAAATCGCTCAAAGTGTCTTTGATGAAAATATTGAAAGCCGTGTCGGTACCGGTATTTTGGAAGCGGATGAGGTATTGAATGTCCGTGTTTCGCTCCATGAAATGTTGGTTGCCGTAGCCCGTCGGGAAACCCTGCTTGTCGTTCGGGTCGTACGAGCCGATGACCTCGTTGCATTCCTCGTCGTGGCTATCGCCATAATCTGCGGCGGAAAACTGGTTGACAAAACCGAGGGAAAAATTGCCGCCGCCGGCAGGGTCGCAGGCTTCCACCGTGCTGCTCGGCAAGGTGGCTTCAGGATAACCCGATGTCTGGTCGGCTTCGAGGCGATAGGTTGCGCCGTCGGCTTCTGCCGAAACCGTTTTGCTTGCGCCTGCGGCAAGTTGAAATTGACCGGTTTCTGCCACCGTTCCGTTTTTCAGCAGGCGGTAGCCAGCCGGTGCATTCATGTCTCCAAAACCTTGATTTTCAATAGAAAAGACCACTTCGCCGCCTGCGCATTCGCCGCTGACCCTGACCGATGCGCCCGTCCAGCCTGCGCCGGTGGGAATGCAAATCGTGTCTGGAAAAATCTGCGCATCGGCGCAAAGCGTCTGCCCCAGCACGGCATCGCAATCGGTAAAAGTGGTCACGGTGAAGCTGCCGCAATTGCCCAGATTGACCTCGCCGAGGTAAAATTCAAAGGTGTTGTTGCCCAGGTCAACGAATGGAATCGAAGCATCCACGAAATGCAGCAAGGAGTCGAATTGAATTTCCACGTAGGCTTCATCCGCCGCCGCCGTGCCGAGGTTGCACCAGTTCACCACAAAATTGTTGTCGAAACAGCGCCGCAGGAAAGGCGTCTCGATGTCAACCGTCATGTGCGGGCAGTCCAGCAAGGCTTTGGCTAAAAAATTCACCTCGGTAGAATCATACTGAGAAAAACTCACGGGGAAGTCGTTGTCGCAAGCGTCCCAGGCGGCATTGGGCGGCACGACCGAGACCACAAAACTGCCGGTGTCCGAATAAATCCGGTAGCTTCCGTCCGCCTTCGTGGTTGCGAAACGCAAGGTATTGTTGCCTTCCGTTTTGATTTTCCAACCGGCAAGGGCAGGCTCGCCGAGGTCGGAAACACAGTCCTCGTTTTCGTCAAAAGTGAGCTTGCCTTGAATTTTTGCAAGGGCAATCGGCTCGGTGGCGAAGCTGACGAGAACGGTGTTGCCAGCCGCCATTTCGGCAATCAAGGGCGCCCCGGTTTCCTGCGTGATGAAAATGACGGGAATGTTCACCAGAAACCCGAATTCACCGCCACTCATGAGTACCAGCGTCGAATCCAGGCTGCGGATGATGACGCCCACCGCCCCGTTGTTTTGCGCATTGAGTGCCTTGAGCCAAAACTGGCAAGTGCCTCGCTCGATGAGCACGATTTTATCTGTCAGGTCTGCCGTCACGGAGGAATCGCAGAAAAAATGGTCGCCGTTGCCGTCAGCCGGGGCATACGCTAACTCAGCGATGACGGGGTTGGAAATCGTCCCATCCCAACCCCAGGAGAGATTGTCGGCAATGGTGCTGAACTCGCCCGGCGCATAAGAAGCATGCACGGAAGAAGGCGTGTGAACGTTGAAAAAAAAGGATTGCGCCTGCGCCTGAAATGCCAGGCAGGCAAGGAGCAAAAGGGTTGAAAACTGCTTCATGGAAAATGAATTAAGGTGAAAAAATGAGAGGAAAATGGTTGAATGGTTAAATGGCTGGACGGTTGAATGGTTGGCGGACGGGTGATTTCAGAAAGAAGATTGACTTTTTTGCCTGCCATTTACGAAAGCAAAAGAAGCGGATTTCTGACGCTTTGGCAAACCTTTGTTTGGCAATTGTCAGGTTTGCGATTGGTTGAAAACAAAAACGTCGGCAGGGTTTGAAACCCTGCCGACGTTTTTGTTTTTGCAAAAAACGCCGGGTTAACCTTTATACAGCTTTACGAAAGTTTGAAACTTTCAGAAAAGTTGGTTTTTACTCTTCCACCCGAATATTCAAGTCAATATCAATCTTTATCTCATCCGCCACTTTAATCATGCCCATAAATGGCGAAGGCGGCGTAATTCCAAATTCAGACATGTTTATCTTTTTTGCGCCGATAAATCGGAATTTATCCGAGGCTGTTTTTTGGGCAATTATATCCAACCAATAATCATTGCTTTTCCCATTCAGGGTGATTTTTGAAAGCACTTTTAATTTCACCCATTTGCCGGTATTTGCATCCAATGGGTTGCACTCGTAAAAGCTGGCTTTTTTTATCTCTATGGAAATATTGGGGTTGGCTTCGGCATTCAGCGTTTTGTACAAGTCTTTGTTCATCAGTTTGTTGCCGCAATCGAAGGTTTGGATTTTTAATTTTAAAACGGTCTCGGTAAAAGCCAGCGTATTCTTGTCGCCGCTCCATTCCGCCCGGAATTCTTGCGGTGCAAATTGCTGTTTGCAGCCGCAGGTAAATTGATTGATATTGGTTTTACCTTCTAATTTCAGGCTGCTGCCAGCAGCAATATGATAGGTCGAAGTTTCGGGATATGCCATGAATTTAATCGAAGGTTGACCATGCAAAACTGCGCCGAGCATGAGGCTCGCAATGGCAATATTTGCGGGGATGTGGATGAATAAATTTGTGAGTTCCATGGCTAATATTTTTTCGATGCTGACTTAAAAGTCTCTTTGCCTGTCTTAAAGTCGCTTTTGTCATCCTGAAAGGAACTGTTCCGTCCCGTGTGCAAGTCTCATGCACACAGGACGCACGGGACGGAACAGTTCCTTTCAGGATGACAAAAGCGACTTTAAGACTTTAAGACAGGCAAAGAGACTTTTAGGACGTGTCATTCATTCAATGCCTGGCAGAAAAAAGGCTCCGACGAGAGCCAGAGCCTTTTATGTTTCTCCTCGTATACTTTCAGAAGGGAAGGAATTCAGAGCAGTTAGAATTCCCCCTATCTGAAAGATTTTCAAGCAATTAGAAGCCAACCACCGCTTCAAACATGAAGCCGTTGAATTTGCCTCCGTTGTAAATATGCGTGCTCGGGTAGTCTTTGTATTCCTGCGTGACGTACTCGAATTTCGCAAGCACGTATTTGTTCAGGAACCAGCCGGCAGATGCCTGGATACGGTCAATCTGCACCGGGTTGTCAACGCCGAAGTTGTTGCCAGCTTTCGGAAGCTCGGCTTTCAACGTGTTGTACCTGCCGCCGACGAAGAATTGCTCGTTTTTGCCAAAGCGGAAGACCAATTCGCCCGCCAATTGGGTGGCATTGCGCATGTCGGCTTCGCTGGAAAGACGCCCGTTGGCATTTTCATACGTGCCGAAGAATTCCACGCCTTTGTATTTCAGGAACAAATTCGCCATGCCTGCGAAAACTTTGTCCGAATACCTCGGGCTGAACCTGCCGGAGTAGAAGTTGGCACTGGTCGAAGCCTTCGTGTTTTCGAGCACCAGGTAGTACCTCGAACCTGCCCGGTCGCCGCCATAAAGGTTGTTGGCTTTCGAGCTGCCAGTGTAGTAAACCGAGCCGGTGAGGCGCACCCTGAGGTCGTCGTTCACCTGTTTGTCGTAGCCGAGTTTACCAATCCAGGACGGGCTTTTTTTGGAGCTGTCGTCCACGTCTTCCGGTTTCAGGTCTGGAATTTTCACCACGTCGCCCTTGATTTCACCGTTGGTGATGCCGCCGACGAAAATCAAACCTTTGTTTTGATACACCGCTTCAGCGCCGATTTCCGTGTTGAAAGCGTCCAAAATCAGGTTCTCCACGAATGGATTGTAGAGCGCTGCGCCGTTGTCGCTGCGGCGGTAGTGGGCGTCGCCGTAGTTGATTTCGTAGTGACCAATTTTCAAGGTCAGGTTGTCCATCAGCTTGTCAACGGTTGGGCTGTTGAAGAACGGCATCTCGTCGAACTGGATGTAACCGCCTTTCACGTAAGCCTCCTGGTGGTGGCGGGCGGAAAGGTAGGTGACCACGTTAACCCGCACGCCCTCAGTCAATTGTGCGTCAATGTTCAGGTTTGCGGTAGCCAAGTTGAAGCCTGTCGAAAGGTCAACCAACCTGTTGGCGTTGGTCGGGTCGGTGGCGCTAATTGCCACGCTGTCCGCCGTGTTTTCGTGTTCCAATGCCTGGAATTGCTGGGCGAAGTTTGCGCCGATTCTGACTTTGAAGCCGGTTTCAGTGCCTTCGGCATTCACTTTTGGCGTCTCGAACATATTGATGCCACGCTGGTCGTACGGTCTGTAGTTGAGCACGTCGTTTTGGCTGAAAGCCAGGAACGGGAAGAAGTAAAGTCCTAAAAGTGAGAGGACGCTGAAGATGATTTGCTTTTTCATTTTCCGATGATTTGATTGTGAACGGATAATTTTTTGCAGCCTTCGGAGGGAGGTGGTTTTGAAAAAAGTATCTCAAAACCACCTTTCTCCATCAGTTCTTTTTGGCTTTGGCTGAGGTCGAAACTACCGGATGGTAGCTTTTACAAGTGTCGTTTCAAAGCTGATGGTGATGTCATCGGCAGTTTTCAAGGTGCCCATCATCATCACGGGTGGTTCTACTTTGAAGTCGGTCATTTTCAGTTTTTTCGAGCCGGTGAAGGTGAGTTCGCCGTTGCCGTTGGTTTTGCCGAAAGCAGTCAGGTCAATGGTTTTCGTCGTTCCGGCTACCGTCAGCTTGCCTTCGGCTTTGATTTCCCAGCCGCCGTTTTTGGCAGTGACCGAGGTGAGTTTCGTGAGCGAGAAGACGATGTTCGGATTGTCTTTTGCTTTCAGCGCAGAGGACATTTTTTTGTCCATCATCGAGCCTTTCGAGGACTTGATGGTGGCGGCTTCCATGCTCACGGTGAGGTTTTCGATGCCGGTCAGGGCGCTGTTTTTGAAAGTGAGTTTGCCGGTTCCGGTGAGCTTGGTCACGTCAGCCGTCCAGTCGTGGAGGGTCGAAGTGCCGGTGATTTTGACCTTGCTCTTGGTGATTTTGTAGTCTTCCTGCGAGAATGTGAGGACGCTTGCGAGGAAGAGGATGGAGAGGATGATTGACTTTTTCATTGCTTGAAAATTTTGTTCGTGGCAAAGATGGCGGCGGCGAAAAGGGGGGCAGAATGAGTAAAATCAGGTAGGAGCGTGACTATTCTCACAAATTCTACAGGCGTCACTCACAATAGGAGACCTCTAAAATCTGCGACAAAATGGACTTGTTGAATTGGCAGGCAGAGGAATCCCAAACGTCGGCAGGGTTCAAAACCCTGTCCATTACCCATAGAATAGCCCCGGAAGGGCGGCGATGTTGGTAGCAATGCCGGAACCCCCTTCTTTCCAGCCCCAGCGGGCGGCAATATTTGCAGATTTTGAAGCCAATTGCCGCCCCGCTGGGGCTGGAAAGAAGGGGGTTCCGGCATTGCTACCAACATCGCCGCCCCTCCGGGGCTATTCAAACGCCTGATTTTCAAACTACTATTCTGTGGGTAATCAACAGGGTTCAAAACCCTGCCGACGTTGAGTTTTTCCAAAAGATAAATGCCGTGAAAAGTCAAAAAGACCTTCACGGCACATTGGTAAAAAAAGGGAAAATAAATACACAAGCTGCAAAGCTGAATTGCTCACTCCTTCTTGGACGCTTTGCGGCGGAACATCATTTTGAAGAGATTTTCCTCCTGCATATCCATCAGTCTCGTGATATTGAATCCTATCAGAAACTCCGTTTCGGTAAAATCATTTTGATTAAAAACATTGCTGTATTGCGGTACAAGCAACTTGTAATTGCCCATGAAAACCTGGAATGCGTGCATGGGCGTGGCAAGTTCAAAACCGAAGCTGATGTTTGGATTGGGATTATTGGTTTTATGCTGGGTGATGGGCTGGTCATAATTCGCAATTATGGCGAAGGCATCCGATAGTTTGTAACGCCCAAGCAGGCTTACCGCAATATGGTCGTTCTTCATTTTCCCCACTATATCCCGGTCGGAGGAAATATATGCTTCGACTGCGTTGAAGTGAGACAAACTTGCGGAAGCTTGTATTGAAAAATTAGGCGTGACCTTTCTGGCGACCATCAATTGATGGAAATAGCTGAACCTGTCCGTCGTGTTCAGGAAATTATCCGAGGTGCGGGTATCCGCTGCCATATTGGCAAAGTAGGTTAAACTCACCGGGAAATTTCCTTCTCCGCCCTCCTTTAACAGGGCATATTTTGCGCTGAAATCCCACAACAAACGCTCCTTCGTAAAGCCGAATCCGACTTGCAGGTTATTTATCGGAACATAGCTGAAGCCAATGCGGATATTGGAAGGAGCATACAATCCGAGGAAATCTTTATAGCCGTTTTTCACCGTTCCGAAGCGGTGCAAAATGTCGAATTCAACCGTTTTTTTCAGTGGGACTAAAACCGTCTGATTATCTATCAGCCATACACTTTCAAAAGTATTGCCGACACGTTGCAGCCTTCTATGCTTTATGTCATATTCCTGGTATTCCTGGGCAAAACCTGTGACCCCCAAAAGCATGAAAAGGGGGAAAATTTGCCGCATGAAAAATTTATTGGAAATCATGTCTTTAGTTTTTAATTGTTTAAAGCCCCTTGCCTTATCCATGTCAGCACTTTTGCATTGTATGCAGCATTAGCGCCTTCCACGGGCATGGGAGTGCCCCGGTTTCCTTTCATCCACTGATACAATTCGCTATTTTCAGGAGAGGCAATATTGATATAGCCACCGTTATTAAGCGAATTGTAAGCATTGGCTGGAAGCAGGTCGGGAGGTTGGGACGGGCTGTTGTGGCATCCGGCAAAATTGCAGCTTTGATTAAAAATCGGGATGATATCGTTGGCGAAGCTGATTTGCTGGTCATCGCTTATTTTTAAATCTTCCGGCAATACTTCGTCATAATAACAACCTGCTGCAAATACCAGGAACAACCCTATCAAGCTTGCACAAAAAGTGATTTTTGAATTCCTCATGATTTGAGAATTTTACTTGAACCGTACCGCCGAACTCCAGTTC
>CAZHLB010000167.1:9205-10566 GCA_964533005.1 uncultured Saprospiraceae bacterium | reverse complement strand
TAGTCACATAGAAAACATAGTTTGCTGATTCTCAAAAAGCTATGTGAACTATGTGACTATGTGTTGAAAAAAAAGTCGTGTTCATGAAGCATCCCAAAAAATCACATTTTTTCTCCCCCTTCTGAGTTGGCTGTATTTAGCACACATCATCGAAATGACCGACACCGCTCTCGTCCTTCCGCCTTTCCAATGCCAGTTTTCCCCTGAAATCCCAGCCCTGCTGCACCGCCTGCGCTGCTCGATTGCACTGAGCACGTACCAGGCAGGCAAAGTCATCTTCCTCAGCCCGAAAAACGAGCAGCAACTCGTCCAGCTTCCCCGCACTTTTCCGAAGGCGATGGGCATTGCGCTTGCCGGCCATAAAATGGCGGTCGCCTGCCTGGACGAGGTGCTGGTTTTGGTCAATTCGCCTGCGCTGGCTTGGCATTACCCAAAAAATCCCGGCACGTACGATGCCTTGTTCATGCCACGAGCCGCCTATTTTACCGGGCAGCTCGACATCCATGACCTCGATTGGGGCAGCGGCGGCGAGCTTTTCGCCGTCAATACTTCGTTTTCCTGCATCATCAAAATTGACGAAAACTACAGTTTCACGCCTGTCTGGAAGCCGCCTTTCATTTCTAAAATTGCCTCCGAAGACCGCTGCCATCTCAACGGCATGGCTTTCCTCGATGGCAAACCCAAGTTCGCAACCGCCTTCAACGCAGGGGACTCGCCACAAAGCTGGCGGCAGGAAGTGACCACCGGCGGCATCGTGATGGACGTGGAAAGCGGCGAAATCATCGCCCGCAACCTGCCCATGCCGCACTCGCCGAGGCTGCACGACGGGCGGTTTTTTGTGCTGCTTTCCGCCACCGGGGAATTGGTGGAAGTGGATGTGAATTCAGGCAAATACGAGGTGGTCGCCCAACCCGGCGGCTTCGTGCGAGGTCTTGCTTTTATTGGCGAATACGCTTTCATCGGCTGGTCGAGGCTGCGGAAAAGTTCTGCCACTTTCAGCCAATTGCCTTTTTCAGAAAAGGCAGACAAGGCAGGCGTGGCAGTCGTGCATTTGCCTAGCGGCAGGCTGGTGGGCGAAATCGTTTACCACCATTCGGTGGAGGAAATTTATGACGTGCAAATCATTCCCGGCTGCGTCCGACCGGGCATTTTGAATACGCAAAAGCCTGAGCATAAGCTGGGATTGGCGACGCCGGAAACGACCTGGTGGGCAAGCCCGGAATTAGCTCAAAGCTGACATATTGAGTACGTACTCTCTTTTTTGTCATTCCGCCAGGAACCAGTCCAAATCGCTTCAAGTCGCTGGCGTGGGGGGGGGGGGGGGGTGGGGGGGGGGGGGGGGCGGCGGGGGGGGGCGCGGG
>CAZHLB010000167.1:0-9195 GCA_964533005.1 uncultured Saprospiraceae bacterium | reverse complement strand
CCCCCCCCCCCCCGGCCGCCCCGCCTCCCACCCCCCCCCCCCCCCACGCCAGCGACTTGAAGCGGCTTGGACTGGTTCCTGGCGGAATGACAAAAGCAAGCTAATTTTTCACTTAATCCGATACCATGTTTACACGCAAACAACCTTTTTCAGCCAGCCTTCGCCGCTACCGGCACCTGGCAAAACAACTCCAACGGCTGCTGCGAAGCGGTCAATTTCTCCGGCTCGCTGCCGGGCGAAGGCGAGCCTTGCTCGTTCGTTTGCGCCAGCGGCTGGAAAAACTTGCCCCGGTGATGCCGCAGGTGCAATTCAAAAAAGCTTTGGCGGGCATTGCCTTGCTCGCCGGGGTGGGCTTGGCAGCACCGGCGGCGGCGCAGACTTTTTCGCCGGGCGTTTTGGCGCCTTTTGGCTTGCCGGGGCAGCAGCAATACTTGGGTTTTCCTGCTTTTACGGACATTGACGCCGACGGCGACCTCGATTTGTTTTTGATGGGGTATAAATATGACGACCCCACATACACGACAAAAATCTTCTTCTTTGAAAACATGGGGACGCCGCAAGTGCCTGATTTTCAAACGAAAGAACCGGAAGCCAATCCTTTCGGATTGTCATTTCCTTCTGACCCGACCACGCTGTTTTTTGGCGACCTCGACGACGACGGCGACCCGGATTTGATTTTTGGGAAGTATGAGCCTTCCGGTTTCGAGTACTTGGAAAACACCGGGTCGCCCGATGCGCCTGCATTCGGCAGCCTTGAATCCAATCCTTTTGGCTTGACTTCTTCCAGCCAAGACCACGACGTGCCCGTTTTGGCTGACCTCGACGCAGACGGCGACCTCGACTTGCTTTCTTCGGAATACTATGGTGATTTCCGCTTCTTCCAAAATTCCGGCACGGCGCAAGCGCCCGCTTTTGAACCGGCGGTGGCAAATCCTTTCGGGCTGGAAACGCCGCCGGGAAGTATTCTCATCAATTTACCCGCTGTCGCCGACGTGGACGTTGATGGCGACCTCGACGTGCTTTCGTTGGGGCTGGCTTACTCCGGCAGCAGCTTCTATTATTTTGAAAATCAAGGCGATGCACAAGCGCCTGCATTCGCCGCTCCGGCAACTGACCCGTTCGGGTTCAACGGTTTACTCTTCCCGCTGCCTGCCTTCGCCGACCTCGACAGCGACGGCGACCCGGATTTGATGGTGCATGATTACACGTCGGGGAGTTTTGTCTTTTTTGAAAACCTGCACTTCGACATGAATTTCCCGCCCATGGCTGGCAGCAACGCCATCACCATCCTGGAAGACGAAGTTTTCACCTTTTCTCTCCCCGACATCCCCTTTCTGGATGGCGACCTTAGCGACCAACTCGACGCCATTCAAATCGCCACATTGCCTGCCGCCGGTGAACTCAAACTGAACGACCAGCCGGTGACTGTCGGGCAAATCATTCCCGCCGCCGGGTTTGCCAATTTCGCTTTCCAGCCTGCGCCCGATGGCAACGGCTCGCCCTACGCCGAGTTCCAGTTCTGGGTCTCCGACGGCGACGAATGGAGCGTGGATGCTGGCACGATTACTTTCAACGTCGAGCCAATCAATGATTTTCCAAGCGGCAGCAATGGCGAGGTGACTGCCGTGCAAGACCAGGATTTCTTGTTTTCACCCGATGATTTTCCTTTCGCCGACGTGGACGGCGACATGCTTCATGCCATCCGCATCGTCTCGCCGGTGACCAAAGGCAAGCTCACGCTCAATGGTTTGGACGTGACTGCCAACCAAAACATCCCGGCAGACGAACTTTCGCAATTGACTTTCACGCCCGACCCAGGCGAGTTCGGCGACAACTACGCTTCGTTTGAGTACCGGGTGGCGGATGATTTGCTGCTTTCGCAGGAGGTTTTCACGATGACCATTGACGTGAATATGGCTTCCGGCACAAACGAGCCGCTGGCTGGCGCAACCGTGCGGCTGTCGCCGAACCCTGCTTCCGATGCAGTTTTGGTGCAGGTGGAAACTTCGGCGGCGCTGGGCGACGTGTCGCTGGAGGTGCTGGATGGTTTGGGTCAAAACTTGTTTCGGCTGGAATTTTCGCAGACGGGGAATGCCTTTGAGCATGAACTGGACGTGAGCGGCTGGGCGGCGGGGGTTTATTTTGTGAAAATACAGGCAGACGGAGCAGAACGAGTCTTGCGGTTTTTGAAAAAATAGCCTTGCTAACCGGGCGGCTCGATGCAAGCGAGCTGCCCGGTTTTTAGCAAAACTTTTGGAAGCCTCCTCATTACTGTTAAGTTTACCACCCTATTTTTCATCAAAAACTATGGGCAAATGGAACTCCAACTTATTCAGCAGAAAATTCATGAAATCAGGGAGCACAAAGTGATGCTTGACTTTGACCTTGCAGAAATGTACGAGACGGAAACTAAACGGTTGAAAGAAGCCGTCCGCCGAAACATCGGTCGTTTCCCGCCAGACTTCATGTTCCAATTGACAAGGGAAGAGTACAATTCTTTAAGGACGCAAATTGCGTCCTTAAAGAATGAAGACCAGCTAAGAGGAAGGCATTCTAAATACACTCCTTTTGCTTTCACCGAACAAGGCGTAGCAATGCTTTCCACCGTTTTGAACAGCGAAAAAGCAATCGAAGTCAATATCGCCATCATGCGGGCTTTCGTCGCCATCCGGCGCTACGCATTGAATTACAACGAATTGGCGCTGCGGCTCGATGAATTTGAAATTCGCTTCGAAGACGTGGAGGAAGCATTGGTGCTGCTGCTGAAAGACCGCAAAAGCAAAGTGGAATGGGAAAAGCGGGAACGAATCGGGTATAAAAAATAAGCTCCGTTAGGAAGGGTTGCCGTCCCGAAATAAAAAAGCCGCCACCCTCTCAGGCAGCGGCAAAAAACTTTACTCCAAATCTATTTCGTCGGTCTCTGTTGGTTGTTCGTTTTTGTGCCGCCGAACTCCAGTTCGGCGGAGTGCTTCATCGCCGAACTGGAGTTCGGCTACACTGTTTTACTCGCCCACTCGCATCGTCCGCACCGCAGAATTTCCCGCCGCTTCCAACCTGTAAAACAGCACCCCCGCTTGCGGCAGCACCTCCCGGTCGAGCGTGATTTCGTGGTAGCCTGCGGCAAAATCGCCAGCCACACTCGTCACCGTTTTTCCCGCCGCATCAAAAATCGTCAGCGTCGCATGGCAAGCTTCCGGCAACTCGAAGCCGATGGTTGTCTTTTCCACGAAAGGGTTCGGGACGTTCTGGTGAAGTTGAAATTGGTTGGATGGTTGAATGGCTGAATGGTTGAATGGCTGGATGGTTAGCTCGACGTCTCGGATTTCTAAGCCTTCGCCGAGGTATGCTTCGGCGGTGGTCAGGCTTGAATTGACTTGCAAAGCCGAGGCGAGTTTGCCACTCGTTTTTGCCAAAAATTCAACCGTGAAAAGGGTTGTCTCGTCTTCCAAACTCACCGGGTGCGGCTCGTACCAACTGGCGGTCAGCTTGCCTTCGCCTGCTTTTTTCAAGCCAAAATTTTCCTCGCCGAGCAAGCCACCAGCACCTTCGCCCGTCGACACAATGCGTTGAAATTCAAGCTGCTTCGGGTCAAAATCAAGCGTGAACTGGAAGCCCGCCACCTGCTTGAAATCCTTCGCCCGGAAAGTCGCCTGCACCGTTTCGCCTGCCTGAAAAGACTGTTCATTTGCCTCCAAAATCAGCGGCGATTGACTGCCCCGGTCTTCGTTGGCGTTGTCGCCGCCGAAGTTGGGATTGGCGTTGCCATTGATGTCGCCGATTTTGATGGCGATAAAATGAGCGTCCGAAACCTCCTCGTCCAAATTGTTGAAACTCAACACCTCCGGAAACGGCGTCTGCCAAGGGTCGCTGGGATTCGGAAACTGAAAGCTCTTCGGCACGAACCGCCATGACGTGTTGCCCGGCAATTCATCCTCGATGAACAGCACCAATTTGCGCAGCGCCACCAGGTCGAAAGTCGTCACCGCACCGGAATGATTGGCGTCGGCGGCGATGATTTGGAACGGTGATGCGAGCTTGTCAATATTCAATATGTGCCTGGAAATCAGCACCAAATCGAAGGTCGTCACGCCGTTCAGCGGCTCGGTATTTTTGTGCGGGGCGATGGTGTAGTCGCCTTCTTCGAGGTCTTCGAAGGAGTAGTCGCCATCGGCTTGGGTGACGAAATCGAGGTTGCCCATGCTGCCGTTCAGTTGCACTTTGACGCCTGCGACGGCTTGCTGTTTCCAGTTGGAAATCTTGCCGTAAATGGGCACGTTGCTGTCGCAACTGAACATATTGTCCTGGATGTAAATGGTCGTTTCGCAATGCGCCTGGTTGCCGGCGGCGTCGGTCGCCCAGATTTCGATGGGCAAATCCAGGTAGGTTTGATTGCAAAGAAAAATGCGGCATTGGTCGCTCGTGTCCGCTGAAAATGAGATAGTTATGTCGCCGGGGCAATTGTCATAGCTGCCGTAGTCGAGGCTCTCGGCGCAGATTTCAATCATCCCGGTCTGCATGATTTCGACGATGAGACCATTCTTGCAAATCACCACCGGCGGCTTGCAATCTCTCACCACGAAGTCCACCACGATTTGCGAACTATTGCCGCAACCGTCTTCCACGACGTACAAAATGCGGTGTTTGCCGAGCGGCAGGAAGGCGTCCAAAAAGCCCGTCCCCGTTGAGTCGTAGCTGAAATCCCGGTTCAAATCGAGGTGAAAAACAACGGTGAAATCATCGCTGCACTCGCCGTCAATCTGGATGGGCAAAAACACGTGCCCGGTCGTACAAGTGCTGTCGTAACTGCAATATTCATTGGAATATGGGTAGCTCAAAACCGGCGGCGTGGTGTCGCTGATTTTGATGATTTGTTGGTACTCGTACCTGCCGTGATTTGCGAAGCTCGTCTCCTCGACGGTCAAACCCAACGGGTTGTGTGTCAATTGAATAGCTGGCTTTGTCGGGTCGTACGTACACCAATTTATCACCTTCCAGGTGCGCACGATTTTAAAACAGGCGCTGTCCGAGCCGAGCAAAAAATATTGGTCGGAAAAGCTGGTTGCGAGCATGTCGCAGGCGAAATTTTGCACCTGGATTTTTGGTGCGGAAATCGTGTCGCCGCAGCCGCCCGTCCAGTCCGCCGGGAAGTGAATCGCCCAGTTTGATTGCGGCACGACGTAGATAAACTGCGAACAAGTGCCGGAAATATTGCCCGTCCCATCCACCGCCGCCCACGAGCGGATGATGTGCCCAAGTCCGCAATTATTGATGTTTTCGTGAAAAGGCAGCTCTGCGATTTGCGCTCCGCAATTGTCGTAAGTCGTCGCCGTGCCGAAGTTGGCATTGAGCCAATCGGCGGTCACGTCGGGTGCAAGCTCGGTGCAGGAAATCACTTTTTGTGGCGGCGGCACACACGTCGGCGACACCTTGTCGTGAACGAGCGCCAAAACCATGCACTCATTGAAATTGCCAAAGCAGTCGTAAGCCCGCATTATCACCTGCACGGTATCGTCGGCGCAGGTGAAAATCACGGACGGCAAAAACGGCGCATCCGGCTCGTCCATCCGCCGCACGGCGAAGTGGTCGAGGCAGCAATTATCGGTCGAGCCGTCGTCAAAAGTTTCCGCAAAAACTTCTGCGAAACCGAGCGGGTCGAGGTTCACGTCGGTCAGTTCGTCGCAGATGGTGATGGGCACTTTATTGTCCACAACTTGCGCAGGCACAAGCAGTTCCGTCACGTTGCCGCAGGCGTCAATGGCTTTATAGACGATGTTGTGCCAGCCAATCTTCAAGCCGGGGCTGGGCACATAGCCGCCTTGCTTTCCATCAATTCCATTCACGTAAATCGCCTCGCCGACCGGCGTATAAATCCGCACCGTCACCGCCGAGCAGTTATCGGAAAGCAAATTTGGTGGCGGCAAAAGCTCCGTCGAAGCGCATAAACCGGCGTGAGCGCCCTTCACGTTTGCGCCCAAAACGACAGGCGGCACGGCAAGCAGCGGCTTTTTCGTGTCGAGAATTTTGATGATTTGTTCGTTGTCGTCGCCCTCGAAATCCTCTGTGATTATTTGCCCGGTGCACCAGTTGAAAACCGTCCAGGTGCGGATGATTTTGAAGGTATTGCCGCAGGCGGAAATCGTGTCGTCCGCATGAATATAGCTGTACGGACAGTAGGGCCCCGATGCGCTCGAAGGCACGCCGGAGCCGGTCGTGCCGATGCTGTCGGTCACTGGGGAAGCATTCGTAATGTTCGGAAAACCGGCGTATTGCTCGCAAGTCCAGCTTGTGTCTTCGGGAAAATCCAGCCCAACGAGCGGGTTGACGTGCAGGATTTGGGTGCAATAACTGAAGTTGCCGTAGTCGTCCGTTGCCTTCCAGGATTTGGTCACCAGGACGCCGGTGCAGAGGTCGCCGTTGTTGACCGAGATGCCCACGAGGGAAATTTGCAGGTAGCCATCGCAGTTGTCGGTCACCGGCGGGTGCGGGTAATCGTCAATCACGGCGTCGCAAGGAATCTCCACCGGGGCGGTCGGGCACTGCCAAACCGGGGCGTTTTTGTCTTCGAGCAGAATGGTTGACCAGCAAGAATTGCCGGAGCAATCGTCCGTCACCTTGCCGATGAGTTGCAAGCCGATGTGGCTGCAATTCAACGTGTTACCAATCACTCCCCCACCCCATTCGGTCACCTGCACCTGGAAACCTTGATAAATATTGTAGTTCCCGGAAAGCAACATCTGCGGCTCGATGACTACGCTGCCCGTTTGGTCGAGCGAGATGTTGATTTGGTTGCCGCAAGTCAGCAGGTTGTTTTTGATGAAAACGGTGCGTTGGTCGCTGCCTTGCGCCCCGCCCGGAGCGGTTTCCACGACGGAAACCGACTGGGTGCTGTTCGGAGCGCCCGACCACTGGACGGAGATGAAATTGCCAAAATTCTGTGTGATGTTGCCGCCCGGCGAGATTGTCCACGACCAGGAATGACCCGGGTGCCATTCGGTGGCGTAAAAAATGACTGCGCCCTGGCAGACTGCCGTTTCGCCGGTGATTTGTGGTGCAGGCTGCGCCGTCGCTGCGCAAACGGAGAAAAGCGACAGGCAGAGCGGGAGAAAAAATTTGAAGAATTTTTTCTCCACAAAGCCCACTCGCTCAGTGGATTGGGCAAACAAGTTTTCAAAACTGGGAGCAAAGCAATGCCTCCCGAAAGCCGTGTCAATAACCGCTTTCATCATGGGATTGGATTTTTAATTAAGAATTTGGAGTGTGTGAACTCGGTAAAAAATCAGCGGCAAGCCAGCAGGAGAACTCAACGGAGAGAGCAGTTTTTGAAGAAAGATTTTTGCAAAAAGTCCTTCTTCAAAACCGCTCTCTCCAAAGAGATACCTCCCGCCGGTTGGCGACTGAAGCAGTCTTTTCTTGAGACAAGCGATGGAAACCAGGAGAATAAAAAAGGAAGGAAAAGGAGTTTTCTCAAAGTATGTATCGCCGGTTTTTGAGGCAGAAAATCAAGTCAAAGCAGGTTGAAAAATTTCCAATGGTTATTATTTCGGAAGCGCAAACCGCTGAATTTCCGGCGGTTGGAAAGACATTATTCAAAAACGTTGCCTGTTTTTCAAAAAGGAGCTACCAGGGATGTGGTAAAATTTGAATGACGAAAAAATGGCAAGTCAAAATCAGCTAGCAGGGAAGCTTATCCATCGGTTGAGAGTTCATTTCGATTTACGTCCGCCCGCTCCCACCACTTGGGGGAATGGGTTTCCTATCATGGCAATTCGTTTAGCTGCCAATCGTGAAGCGGACGCTCACCGCCGCACATGCCTGGCATAAAAGCAAAAGCCCCTGGCGAGCGAATCGCCAGGGGCTTTTTGTTAAAGTTGAAAGCTTCAATTTTCAAGAGGTTTCGATTCACCAAGCGGCAGCAAGCATGTTCACTCCAATTTTATCACCTTTTCAACCCACGAAAAATCCTTGCCTTGCAACCGCAAAAAGTAAATGCCCGGCGGCAAGTCAGCTTCCATCGCCAATGAATTTTTCCCTGCCAAAAACTGAACAGCCTTGCCTACTAACTGGCGACCCGCTAAATCCAGCAAAGCCACTTCCGCCGGTAACTCTTTTGGCACAACCACCTCAAATTGAAGCATTTCGCCACTCCATGGATTGGCGAGTATTCGCAGCCAACCCGCTTCCGGTTTGGCTTCCCCGGATGAAGTGGCAACCACCACCGAATGCTGAAATTCAAACCTTGACTCGCTCAAAACCTGCCCGTTTCGGATTTCCTTGACGCAAATGGCATATTGATATAAGCCCAAATTGGTCGGCGTCCCACTCACCAATCCACTCAACGTATCTATTGAAAAAGGAGGAATGCCAGGAATGGGCTGGCTCGCAGGCACGAGCAAACTCACCGGCGAAAAAGGTGGCGGTAGGTCGGGGTCGGGAGCGACGCCGTTGGGCAAAGTAGCATTCTGCTGGTCAGTTCCGCCGCCGTGCAGTGGTACACAAAACTCATAAACCAGTGAATCACCATCGGGGTCAGTGGCGGCATGGTCGAAGGAAAACGGAAGCCAAACGCCGGAACAAACCATCGGAATATTCTCAAAAACGGGGCTTCGGTTGCAGAGGCTTTTTGCTTGCGGCGAGATGGTGATGGTGAAGGTCATGCCCGTTTCGCCAGGGGCAATCATGTTGGAAATGGTGTTGTTGCGGCAGCAACGTTGATAGACCACGTGAAAGGATTGGGCGTTGTTGGGCACTTCGGAAGTCCAGGTATAAGTTCCTTTTTCTACGCAGAGCGATGGTGGGCAATTCGATGCCAACGTCAAGGGTTCGATGAGCGGCGTCCCAAGCTGAATGACATCAAAAGGAATGGTGTTAGTGCCTTCGTAAAAAGTAACCGAAGCGCCGATTTGACCGCCGGGTGCGTCAAACGGAGCGCCGCCACTGGCACAATCCCGGAACAGCGTCAAGGTGAACTGGTACTCGTTGCCGCCAAGGCAAGCGTAGGAAAGCTGCCCGCCGATGATGTGAGCGGCACGAACTTGGAAAGCAGCAAATTGAAAAAGGAGGAACAGGAAGATTTGTAAAGATTTCATGGTGAAAGGATTTAGTGCTTCGAATTCTAAATTTTCAGACAGTTCCTTCGAGCGGCGGGGTTTTGAAACCCCGCATTTCGGAACGGAAATGCGGGGTTTTGAAACCCCG
>CAZHLB010000166.1:0-10609 GCA_964533005.1 uncultured Saprospiraceae bacterium | reverse complement strand
CCTCCATTCCATCAACAATCATGTAATCATGTAATCGTCAATCATTTAATCAAAAAAGGGCAGTGATTTAAACGGCTCGAAGAAGTTTTCCCGCCTTCGCCAACGTCTCCTCCGTCTTCGCAAAACAAAGCCGAATCAGCCGCTCGTCTTTCCCGCCGGAATAAAAAACCGACACCGGAATCGCCGCCACCCCATGCTCTACGATGAGCCGCCTGACAAAATCCGTGTCCTTTTCATCGCTAATCGCCGAGTAATCAAAGAGTTGAAAATACGTCCCTTCGCAGACGACGGGTTTCAGGCGGGAGCCGTCCAGGGCGTTCAAAAAGAAATCCCGCTTTTGTTGGTAAAAATCATTCAGCCCCAAATAGACTTCCGGCAGCGACAGGTAGTCGGCGACGGCGTGTTGCATTGGGGTGTTCACGGCAAAAACATTGAACTGGTGAACCTTGCGAAACTCCTTCGTTAGTTCCGGCGAAGCGACGCAGCAGCCGAGTTTCCAGCCGGTGGCGTGGAGCGTTTTTCCGAAGGAAAAAATGGCTAACCGTTGCTCTGCCAGTGCCGGGTAGCGCAGGATGCTTTCGTGGCGCTGTCCGTCAAAAACGAGGTGCTCGTAAGCCTCGTCGCACATCACCAAAGTTTCGCTTCCCTGCACAAGTCGTTGCAATTCAAGCCAATCTGTGTCCTTGAAAATTTTCCCGGTCGGGTTGTGCGGCGTGTTGACGACGATAAGGCGGGTCTTGCGGGAAACCAGCCGTTTGAACTGTTCCCAGTCAATCGAAAAGTCGGGTGCTTTCATTTCGTACACGACGGGGATGCCGCCGTTCAATTCCACCGCCGGGCGATAGCTGTCGTAAGCAGGTTCGATGAGAATCACCTCGTCGCCGGGCTGCACGAAGGCGGTGATGGCGCAAAAAAGCGCCTGCGTCGCACCGGCGGTGATGGTGATTTCCGTCTCCGGGTCAACCGAAACGCCGTACAGCCGGTCAATTTTTTCTGCAATCCGCTCCCGCAAAGCAGTTACACCGGGCATCGGAGCGTACTGGTTGTAGCCGAGCCGCAAGTAATTTTCCACCAGCAATTTCAGCCGGTCTGAGCAGTCGAAATTGGGAAAACCCTGGGATAGATTGAGGGCGCCATGCTCGTTGGCAAGGGCGGACATGACGGTGAAGATGGTCGTGCCGACTTTCGGTAGTTTTGATGAAATAGTCATGCGAAAAGGCATTCGCAAAAAGCCTGATGGAGAGCGGTGGTGCAATTAAGCTCGTCATTCGGAGCGGCGGGGTTTTGAGACCCCGCATCTTGAGCAACCGGGATGCGGGGTCTCAAAACCCCGCCGCTCCGAATGACGAGCTTAAATGCACCACCGCTCTCCAAAGCTGCTTTTCTGTGCAGAAAATCAATGAGTTAGCTTCTGTTTCCATCGTAGTAAACTACCGTGCTTTCCACGACGCCGTCGTTGCGCAAGTTGATTTCCCGCAGGGCGATGCGCAGGTGGTCAACCCGGAAAGTCTCCTCGTGCCAGTCCATTTGAAAATAGGTGGACGGCGTGATGTGGATGGTCAGGTTGCGAAGGCAGAGGGTCTTTTCGACGTGGTAATGTCCGCAAAAAATGGGCACTTGGCGGGGATAGCTGGATAGGACTTGCTGCACGGCGTCCATGTTTTGTAAGGCATAATTGATATCCATGTGCGGGACGCCGCTGATGGCGGGCGGGTGGTGCATGAAAATCACCAAGTTTTCATCCGTTTTGCTCAATTCGTGGTCGATCCAGGCGAGTTGGGCATCCGAGACGAAGCCCTTCGAGGTTTCCAAAAACAGCGCCGTGTATTCGCCGAATAGCCGCTTGAAAAACAACTCCTCACCGACCAGCAGGTGAGGCACTTTGAACGCATTCGCCAGCAAAACGGAGTCGTCGTGGTTGCCGCCAATCACGGAATAGGGGATGCCGATATTGTCTATGTGCGGCTTCATCCATTGATAAATAGGTGCTTCCCCGATGTCGTAACAGAGGTCGCCGGTGAGCACCAGGAAGTCTGGCTCCAGAGACTTGGCTGCTTTGAGAATGTCGAGGAAATTTTGCCGCACATTCACGCCGTGCGTGTACTCAGTCTCGCTGGCGACGTGCAAGTCGGTGATTTGGATGATTTTCATGTCGTTGCTGGTTGCAGGTTCGTGTCGTTTGAAACGCTGGTTCTACGAGTTTTAGGGTTGCCTTGTTCAAGTTCGCAAAGATGTAGATTCGAGGCGAAATTGGTGATTTGGCGAGTTGGTGATTTGGCGTTTTGCCCCACCCACCAAATCGCCAAATCACCAAATCACCGAACGGTATGAATCTGCAAAAACTCACCGACGCCATTCAATCTTACAAAACTTACCTGCAACGCCACCCGCAGCACGACCCGTACTGGAAATGGGAGAGCCTGAAAATTTTCCAGGAAAACTGGGACATCGAGGCTTTGGACTTCCGCTCCATGTTCGACCGCAGCCTCGAAAACAGCCGCACCCGCCGCCTTTGGAAACGGGAAAACTATTTGCCGAAAGACGTGATGCTCAAGTTCATCGAGCTGAACCGGGAGTTCGTGCGGCAGATTTTTCAAGACCTTTTCAACGAAAACAAGGAGGTGGAGGGGCGCATTGACCGTTTCCTTTTTCACTGCGACGAGCTGCTGCGGGAGTACCGGGAGACGCATCCCCGCTCGGTGGAGAACAGCCATTTTCACCACGATAATTATCAAATGGTGTCGCTGTACCTGTCTTTTCGCTACCCGGAAATATACACGCCTTATGATTTTGAAGGCTTTCAGCGGCTGATGGCGCTGCTCGGCAGCCGGGACGTGCCGAAGCTGAACGACGTGGGCAGGTTTTTCAAGGTGATGCGGACGGTGTTCGGGTTTTTGAAGAAGGACGAAGAACTGATGGCGTTGCACTGGGAGCGGCTGGAGGCGGGGCGGCATTTCGAAGGGGAGACGTTGCTGGTGGCGGAGGATTTTTATTTGGTGTTGCAATCCGGGTTAGCCATTTAACCTTTCAAAAACCGACTTTGAGCTGGTTGCCACGTTCAAAAGGGAAAATTTTGGCGAAAAGCTGACAGGTGGAAAAGCTGGTTTTTGGGAGAGAAAAAATGAAATTTTTTCTCTCCCAAAAACCAGCTTTTCCACCTGTCAGCTTTGATCTCGATTTTAAAAAATGAAAAAATTACTTCTTCTCCTCCTCTGTTTTCAACTCGCAGCATGCGACCCTGCCGCTTTGCAACGCACACTCGAAGACCTCGGCGCAGGCGAACTGAGCGTCTCTGAAGTTTCCGCCGGTCTGAAACAAGCCCTCGAATTTGGCATTGGCAAAGGCTCCGACGTGCTTTCAAAAGTGGACGGCTATTACAAAAGCCCCTACAAAATCTTGCTGCCGCCGGAAGCTCGCAAGGTCGCCGACAAGCTGAAAAAAGTGCCGGGGTTCAGCAACGTGGAGGAAACGATTTTGGAAAAAATCAACCGGGGAGCAGAGGATGCCGCCAAAAAAGCCAAGCCGATTTTTGTGCAAGCCATTCGCCAGATGAGTTTTGGCGATGCGATGGATATCCTGCTCGGAGAAAAAAACGCCGCCACCACCTACTTGCACCGCACTACCCATGACCCTTTGTATGCTGAATTCAACCCGGTGATTGTCGAGTCGCTGGACAAGTTCAATGCCCGCAAATACTGGAAGGATGCGGTCAGCGCCTACAACAAAATCCCTTTCGTGGAAAAAGCCAATGCCGACCTGGATGACTACGTGACGGAGGAGGCGCTGAAAGGCTTGTTTGCGATGGTTGAAAATGAGGAGAGGAACATCCGCTCGAACGTCGCTGCCCGGACGACGGACTTGTTGCGAAAGGTTTTCGCCAGGCAGGACAAGAAATAAGTGGTCAGTTTAATTTAGACAACACTTTTTTTCTTTCAACACATAGTCACATAGTTCACATAGTTTTGATAATCAGAAAACTATGTAAACTATGTGACTATGTGTTGAAAGAAAAAAAGTGTTGTCTAATTCTGCTCAAAGACCCACCTGCCTCCGAAAAAATCTAACTCCAAACGGTAGCTACCAACTTCCGTCGTCCGCCGTGATTTCGGAACTCGCATAAATAAATGCCCTGCCAGGTTCCGAGATTGAGTTTCCCATTCGTCACCGGAATTGTCACCGAAGCACCGACCAGCACCGACTTGATGTGCGCAGGCATATCGTCTGCCCCTTCGATGGTGTGCGTCAGGTAAGGTTCGTTTTCCGGCATCAGCCGGTTGAAGACTTGCTCGAAATCCACCCGGACGGACGGGTCGGCATTTTCATTGATGGCAAGACCGGCGCTGGTGTGCTGAATGAACAGGTGAAAAATACCCGTTTCCGGCAGCGGTTCGATGCGCCGCAATACTTCTTCAGTGATGAGGTGAAAGCCTCTCGAATAGGCGGGCAGGTTGATGATGGTTTGTTTTATCATGGTTGACTTGGCAAAAGGAAAGACCTCGAAAACAGCCAAAACTATGATTTTTCAGAACGTTCCACCTGCGTCGTCACCTCCTGAGCGACCTGATTGAACCGTTCCCGGTACGTTTCATAATCTGGCAAAAAGACTTCGTAAGCAGTGTTTAACAGCGGCGAGGTGAGCAGAAAATCAGCCGTCGAGCGGTCGCAGGCGATAGGGATATTCCAAACGACACCGAGACGGAGCAATGCCTTGATGTCCGTGTCGTGCGGTTGCGCTTCGAGCGGATCCCAGAAAAAAATGAGGATGTCAATTTCGCCTTGGGCAATCAGCGCCCCGATTTGCTGGTCGCCGCCGAAGGGGCCACTCAATAGGCGTTGCACCGGCAATCCCAGGATTTCTTCGAGCAGCCTGCCGGTGGTGCCGGTGGCGTATAAATCATGCAATGCAAGCACTTCCCGATTGTATTTCGCCCAATCCACCAGGTCGTCTTTTTTGTGGTCGTGGGCAATCAAGGCAATTTGCTTGCGGGCGTGGAGGAGGCGGACGTTTCTTTTTGGCACTATCATTTGATTGTGTTTTGAAGTTCAGAAAGCTAAAACGCAGCGTGAAAACACTGGTTGGATGGCTTTCGGCTTGAGAAAAGTAGGGTTGGAAAATAGTGCCTGCCCATTTTGCGAAGCCCCGATATTTGCCGAAGTCTTTTTGGAAAGCGGAGCGAAAACAGCCATTTCTGCGCTTTTGAGGGAGCGGCGTTTTTGAAAACTTGCCACCTTTCTCACCTGAGATTGCTCTTCGGAAACAGCACTTTGTCAGGTTCCTTTTTCAATTCCGCCAGGATGCTTTTAATCAACCGGGTGCGAGTGCTGCCTGCTTTTTTCGGGTGAACTAAGTAAATGAGCAAGACTTCCACCCAGGTATTGGCGTGAATTCGCAGGCTGACGAAAGGGTATTCCCGGATGTTCAATTCATCCACCGGCGTCCGTTTCAGCAGGTTTTTGTAAATCCTGATTCGCTCCTCCATGTCCGTCCCCAGTTCCGCTTTTGCCACCTCCTTGACAACCATCGAAACGTGCTCCAAATCGCTGTCGTAGGCGACGTGAAAAGGTATTTCATTCCAGATGTACGGGAATTTTTGCCAGGAATAATTGAAGATGGCGTACTCCAAAACCATGCTGTTCGGAAAGCGAATGAGCCGCCCGCTGGGCACGTCGTTGGTCAGGTGGTCGCCCCCGCATTCCCAGATGGTGGTGTCTAAGTAGTTGATTTCCACCACGTCGCCTCGAAAAGTGTCTATCTGGATGCGGTCGCCGACGTGGTAAGGCGCACGGGTCAGGATGTTTATCCAGCCGATAAACGAGGTGATGGGGGTCTGCAAGGCAAAACCTAAAATCAGCGAAATCAGCCCCAGCGAAACGATGGCGGTGTACCAATTGGCAAACAGAAAGGAGATGACAATGAAGATTAAAATCAGGTAACTCAGCAGCCGGGTGAGTTTCACCAAATTGTAGCCGGAGGAGCGGCTTTTCGACTTTTTGAGGATGAGTGCCTCGGCAACCTGGGTCAACGACAGCACGAGCGCAATAAAAAACACTGCCAGGCAGACCTTGCTCAACAGCGCCAGATACGTTCCGAAAACTGCGAAGACCCGCACCTGCAAAAGGAAATAAACAGCAATGGAGACGACCGCCAGGATGACGTAAGTGGTGGACAAGACTTGCTTTTTCTCCAGGTTTTCTACCTGGGGCGGGGTGGGAGAGTCTTCTGTTTTTTTGATGTCCATTTGCCTGATGAAGAAGGAAATTCTAGCTGTTTTTTGGGTGGTTGCCTTTCTTGGTTAGAAAGTTTCGGGCGCAGTGTTGTTCAAGAATGACGGAGCACCAGGGCAATCCCGCCTGCGATTCATTTTTTCGTAAAATTGCCGTTCAAAAAATAGAAGCATGACTGACGCATTTGCCAATAAAATCAAGCGGTTGGAACTGGAGAACTTCACTTGCTTCGGCAAAGTGGGGATGGATTTTTCGCCGGGCATTAATGTTTTTATCGGGGAGAATGGGACGGGGAAGACGCATTTGTTGAAGGTGTTGTATTTCCTAAATCTACCTATTGACGGAAAAGCCTGGGGAGTAGAGCTTTCTGATTTTTTTAAGGTTGATGTAGTTGCTAAACTATGCAGAATTGATGGTGAAAATGCCAAGGCAACCTTGACTTGGAACAAGTATCGTAGAGAGTTTGAAATTGAATTTCACCTTATCAGCCAGAATAATGAGCAGGTAATTTTCGGGGAATCTCAAGGTCAAAACTCTAATGACAAAGCAGGTGAGGCGATTTACATGCCTCCCCATGAGATGCTTTCACTTTATGAAGGCTTTGCTTCTGCATATGAAAAAAGAGAAAACCGATTCGATGCCACCTATTATTTTCTCGCCAAGGCGCTTGCATCCTTACCATTAAAAGAGAAAGCACTGAATGGAGTGAGCGGTTTAGTTGCAGAGATTGAAAACCAGACCGGAATAAAAGTGCTTCGTCGTGGCGAGAAATTTTTTGTCGCCATGAAAAATGAGGAAGAATTTGAAGCCACCGCTTCTGCACAAGGCATCAACAAACTCGCCCAACTCATCTACCTCATCATGAACGGTTCTCTCACCAAAGACACCATCCTTTTCTGGGACGAACCCGAAGCCAACCTCAATCCAAAATACATCGTCATCGTCGCCAAATTCCTGCAAACGCTGGCAAACGCAGGCTGCCAAATCTTCGTGGCGACCCACGACTATCTGCTGCCGTATGAGCTTTCCCTCTCGAAAGAATACCAGGACGTGGAAACGGAAAAAGTGCCGGACATGAAATTTTTCTCCTTGTACAAAGGCGAAAACGGAACCGAAGTAGAGGAAGGAGAAACTATGCCCGACCTTTTTCACGACCCGATTCACGAAGGTTTGTCGCTGCACCAACAGAGGGAAGACATACTTTTTAGAAAATCACTCAGCCCGAACCTATGAAATTCAAAGAAGGCGACTTGCAGTTCGACTTCAACGAAAACGTCTGGAGCCACGTGTTGAAGTTTGACGAAACAACCGCCTATGGCAATGCGGCGAAATATCTTCCTCGCACCAAAGGCGTTGATTTTACTGGCATCCTGGAAAATAACTCCCTTGTTCTGATGGAAGTGAAGGACTTCCGGGGGCATCGCATCGAGAACAAGCCAAAATTTATGGAAGGGAAAAAAGCGCTTTGGATTCAAGCCGCTTCCAAGTACAAAAATTCCATTGCCGTCATGGTTGGCGCCGCAAGAAATTCCACCCACGAAAAAGAACATTTTCAAGCCTACCTCGACCTGCTGAAAAATGAAAAGAAGCAGTTATTCCTGATACTTTGGCTGGAACAAGACACGCCTTTGGCAACCAGAAATAAGAAGCTCAAGACAGACAGGCAGGAATACATCCTTTTGCAACAACTGAAAAAAAGCCTGAAATGGCTTTCCGCCAAAGTGAATATTTGGGATACTTCCGTCAACCCTTTCCCCAAATCGCTTGTCGTCAGTCACGCCTGACTTCGTGCAATTCATCCTCTCCATTTCACAATTCATCCGAAACGACTTCCTGCCTCGTGTCGCCTGTTTCACTTTTGCCCAAAACTCAATCAAAACAATGTTCATCATGAAATTCATCCGACTGTTTTTTTACCTCCCCTGCCTGCTCCTCCTGAGCACGGCAACGCTCGCTCAAAATCCAACCCAAACCATTCGTGGCGTCGCCCTCGACCAGCAAAGCGAGACCTCGCTCATCGGTGTTAACGTCGAAGTGCTTGGCATCGAGCCTGCGCTCGGCAGTTCGACCGATGCGGACGGCAGATTTTCCATCGAAAAAGTGCCGGTCGGCAGGCAGACCCTGCGTTTCACCTACCTCGGCTACGAGGCGGTGACCATTCCAAACGTGGTCGTCACCGCCGGAAAAGAAGTCTGGCTCGAAGTGAAAATGGCGGAGTCCGTGCAGCAATTGCACGAAGTGGTCGTCAGCGCACAAGTTGCAAAAGACAAGGCGGGCAATGAACTGGCGACCATCAGCGCCCGACAGTTCACGCTGGAAGAAGTCACCCGCTATTCCGGCGCACGAAATGACGCCGCCCGCATGGCTGCCAATTTCGCCGGGGTCAATATCGCCGACGACAGCCGCAACGACATCGTGATTCGGGGAAACTCGCCCACCGGGTTGCTTTGGCGGCTCGAAGGAGCGTCAATTCCCAATCCAAATCACTATTCGACGCTCGGAACGACGGGCGGCCCCGTCAGCGCTTTGAACACTAACTTGCTGAAAAACAGCGACTTCCTCACCTCCGCCTTCCCGGCGGAATACGGCAATGCGCTCTCCGGCGTGTTCGACATCGGCTTTCGCAGCGGCAACAAGGAGACCTACGAATTCACGGCGCAACTGGCTGCGTTCAGCGGTTTGGAGGCGATGGCGGAGGGGCCCATCAGCAAGGAAAAAGGCAGTTCTTTCCTCGTCGCCTACCGCCATTCTTTCGCTGAACTGGCAAACGAGGCAGGCTTGAACATTGGCACCCAAGCCACGCCCAAGTACAAAGACCTGACCTTCAAAGTGGACTTGCCGAAGACCCGGTTCGGCAATTTTTCCGTCTTCGGGCTGGGCGGTTTGAGCAATATTGACTTCATCGGCAGCGAGCTTTCGGAGAAGGATTTTTACGGAGAACTTGACCAAAACAGCTACGTCACCTCGAAAATCGGCATCGTCGGCTTGAACCACCGACTGCTTTTCGATGGCAATACTTACCTGCGCACCACCGTCGCCGTCAGCCATGCAGCGAATACTTACCGGGAAGACCGGGTGGAAGAAAATGGCGGCATCACGCCAAAATTCGACGTGGACGACAACCTCAACCGCTTCACCGCTTCGACTTTTTTGAATAAAAAATTCAGCGCCAAGCACACCCTGCGCACTGGCGGCAGCGTGGAAGTTTTCAGCCTCGACGGCTCGGTTTTGGAGCGGGAAGAAAGCAACGGAGAATGGCGCACCCTGCGTGATTTTACCGGCAGCATGGCGCTGTTACAAGCCTACGTGCAATCGCAATACCGCATCAATGAACGCATTACGCTGAACTCAGGCTTACACGGTCAGTGGTTGAGCTACAATGATTCGTGGGCGGTTGAGCCTCGCATCGCCGTCAATTTTCACCTCAGTCCCAGCCAGACGGTCAATCTTGGCTACGGCTTGCACCACCAAATGCAGCCGCTGCCGATGTATTTCATGCAACTGCCCCTGCCCGACGGTGGCTTCGTGCGCACCAATGAAGAAATGGATTTTACCCGCAGCCATCAACTCGTGCTCGGCTACGACCTGAAAATCGGCGGCGACTGGCGGGCGAAATTGGAAACCTACTACCAAGCCATCGGAAACGTGCCCATCGAAAGCGTCCCCGGCAGTTTTTCGATGCTAAACGTGGGCGCAGATTTCGGCTTCCCGGAGGAGCATTTTTTGGTGAACGAAGGCACTGGCAAGAACTACGGCGTGGAGCTGACCGTCGAGAAGTTTTTCAGCAAAAACTACTACGTGCTGGTGACCGGGTCGCTGTTCGACAGCCAATACAAGGGTAGCGACGGCATCGAGCGGAACACGGCTTTCAACAACCAATACGTGCTGAATTTCCTGTTTGGAAAGGAGTTCAAAATCGGCAAGGACAAGCGCAACGCCCTCACTTTCGACACCAAATTCACCACCGCCGGCGGTCGCTATTACACGCCGCTCGACCTGGAAGCGAGCATTGCCGCCGACAAGGAAGTTTACCGGGAAGACCAGGCGTACAGCTTGCGCAACGACCCATACATACGCTGGGACGTGAAATTTGGCTACCGCCTGAACAGCAAGAAACGCAAGCTCTCGCAGCAGTTTTTCCTTGATTTTCAGAACGTTACGAACCACGAAAACATCTTCGCTTATCGTTTCAACAGGCAGAAGGGAGAGATTCAGCAGGTGAACCAGATTGGGTTTTTCCCGGATGTTTTGTGGCGGGTGGAGTTTTAAATGCAACAGCAGAGAGCGGTGTTTTTGAGAAATTTTTCGAGATGTACGATTGAACCGGGCGCACATCTATCATCTTGTAACCGCCCGTTTCAACGGGCGGGCGCAAGTAACCTAC
>CAZHLB010000165.1:0-10673 GCA_964533005.1 uncultured Saprospiraceae bacterium | reverse complement strand
AAATCGAAATCAAGCCCACGATAATCAGCGAGCCGATGCCGATGTCCTCCATTTGGCGGAGGGTTTCTTTCCAGTACATCGAAAGTTTTTCCGGTCGGGAAAAGACGGTTCGGAGCAAGAGAAGATAGCGCCCAAAATGGTACAATAACCTGAGATTCATAAGGTTGCAACGCTTTGGAAACCTTGGCAGAGGTGTGAATTCAGCGGGAAAATTTTGAAAAAAATTGCCTGCTGAATTCACCTCCCTGCTTTGAAAACTTCATCCGGGCAGCGGTTTCCAAGGAAGGGAAGCAAAAGTAGGAGAATTTTCACCTTTTCAAATTCAGCACCCAAGCCCCTTGTTCGTCCACGTCGTGAAATGCGACGCCGAGCGAACGGCATTCTTCTTTCCACTTTTCAATCTGCCAGGTGCGGTTCGAGGCATCGAAGATAACTTGCTGGCAATCAAAGTTTTCAAGCAGGTTTTTTATGTCCAGTTTGGGGCTTCCTCTAACCAGAAGGTAGTCAACCTGCATTTTTTTGTCAGGCATGGGGCGGAAGGAATTGTCCACGATGGCGAGCCGGATTTGGTAAAACTGAACGAAGCCGTTTTGAAAAAACCAATGGTCGGAGGAATGCAAAAGGGAGTCTTCCAAGCTGAAAGTTTCGACCGCACCTGCGCTTGTTGCGAAGCGGTGATTTTGAGCGGCAAACTCCACTGATTTTGGCTCAACGCCCTGATTGACAAGCGAATGCGAAACATCGCCGTCCAAAAAATCAACGATGGAGTGGCGGTTCACGTGATAAATCACGACTTGCCGAACCTTCCGTTTTTCCAGGCTGGTGAACGCCGTGCTGACCGCAACAACCAGCAGCAAAGCCAACCCCGGCAGCGCCCAACGAAGCCGTTTCGACGCAAGCACCGCCATGCCACAACCCAGCACCACGAACAGCGCCGCCGCCGTCCAGCCGCTAATCCAAATGCCATCCACCAATGCCGCCGGGAGTTTTTGGATGAAAAAAATGGCTTCATTCGATGCCCAAACCAGCACCCACAACGCTTTGCCAACGCCAAGACCAAGCAGCGGATGAATGCTTTCCACTAAAAACAAAACCAGCCCGACGATGAGCACCCCGCCCGAAACAGGCACGAGCAACAGGCTGGACAGCCAGAAATAAACCGGAAACTGGTGAAAATAAAGCAGGGTCAGCGGCAAAGTCGCCAATTGCGCAGCCAGCGAAACGGCATTGAGTTGCCAGAAAAACCGCCCGATTTTGTTTTTGATAATCCACAACCCGGTAATTCTCGGCTCGAAAAAAACAATGCCCGCCACCGCCAGGTAGGAAAGCTGAAATCCCACGTTCAACAGCCAGTACGGATTGTAAATGAGCAGGCAAAATGCGCTGAAAGCCAGCGTGTTGTAAATATTCGGCGACTTGCTCAAAGCCTGCCCAAGGATGATGAATGAAAACATCGCCGTCGCCCGCATCACCGAAGGAGAAGCGCCCGTGATGAGTGCAAAAGCCCAAATTCCGAGCAGTGGCAGGACGCCTTTGATGATTTTAAAAGCGAGGTCTTTCCGCTTGATTCTTTTCAGGAAAAAATGAAAACCCAGAAAAATGAAACCCACGTGCATCCCCGAAACCGCCAGCAAATGCATCGCTCCCGTTTCGGAATAAGCCGTCAAAACTTCATCCGGCACGGCGTCCCGGTAGCCTAAAATCAGCGCCGAGCCGACGGAAAATTCCCGGTTCTCGGTCAGGTGTTTTTCGAGGATGGCGAGGAAGCGGTCACGCAGGACGATGGCTTTTCGGTAGAATGGATTGCCGTGCCCCCGGTCGTGCAATTGCCAATTGCCGGAGCGGATAAATGCCTGATGATGAATGTTTTGAAAATACAGGTAGCGGCTGTAATCGAACGCATCCGGGTTTTTTGGCGGCTCGGTTTGGGTGATTTTTCCGTGGATGAACAGGCGGTCGCCATAGGCAAGTTGCTCCGAAAGACTATCCCTTTCCACGTAAACCAGCACCTTCCCGCAACCCGGTTGGAGGCTTTCGGGCGACTCGCTTTTGGCGCTCACCTGAAATTCGATTTTCACCCATTTTGCCTTGCGGACGGGTGCTTCCGCCACCTCGCCAGCCAAAAAAACCGCCGTTTCAGGTAGCTCTCGACTGAAATGCGAGGCATGATTTAACGCATGGTAATGCCAGGTGAGTTGGTAGCCGAAGCCAAGCAGGTACAAATTCAGCCATGCGCCAAAAAGCCACCGCAGCCGGTACCAGCCTTTGATTTTTGTAGCCAGCCACATCCCGCCCGGCAAAGCGAGCGTGGCAAGCCAAAGCGCCGTTAAATTGTAGTTGAAATGAATCGCCAACAGGATGCCTGCGATGAAGGGAAGCACCAGGCGGAAGGAGGGTATTTCTCGCCAGTTCAGCATTTTCTCACAATTTCAGGTGATGAATAATTCAGGCGTTTTTTTGATTAAATGATTGACGATTAAATGATTACATGATTGTTGATGGAATGTCAGATGGCAGGATGTGCAATGTCGCCGGACATCGCACATCCTGCCATCTGACATTCCATCAACAATCATGTAATCATTTAATTGTCAATCATTTAATCAAAAAGGCCCTTGTCACCCGCCAAAGAAAAATATTCTCTCGCTGGTGGGAAAATATTTGTTCTACATATCAACCAAGTTATTGTATCTCAAAAATGACCGGCATGAAAGTCCTTGCCCGTATTGATGTTTTGGCAAAATCCTTCTTGGAACGTCCGTCGGGGACGATGATACTTAACCAATATTCCTGCTTTTCGAGAGTTGGAAAAAATACCTTCCCGGCAGCATTGGCAGTGCCGTGAAAAGCGATGTGAGTGCCCTCGTCCCGGAATTGTTCGTGCTCGAAAAGATAGACTTCGGCGCCGGGGACTGGCGTCAAACTGGTCTGGCAAAACGGGTCGGCTTGCACGTCGCAAAAGCTGACCGTGACTTCCAATTCTGCAAAAGCGGAGGCAGGCGGATTGGGCAAAGGTTCTTCCTTTGCGCAAGCAAAAAGTAAAAAGAGCGGAAGCAAAAAGGTAAAATTCATTTTCATTGACAGCAATTTAGTTCTACTTTAGGAGGCGCACGTTAGGCTCACGTTTACGAAACTTCAAAAGTTTCGTAAACGTAAACCGGAACGTAAACCGGAAGCCATTTCAATATCAGGGATGAGGGATAAGGAATGAGGGGTGATTTTGCCCCCATTCCTCAACCCTCATCCCTCATCCCTAAAATGAAAGCACACCTTCTCTACGTCGAAGACGACGCCAGCCTGGGTTTCGTGACCCGTGACAATCTCGAATTGCAGGGCTATCGCATCACGCATTGCACCGACGGCAAGCAAGCATTGGAGGTTTTTCAAAAAGAAAAATTCGACCTCTGCATCCTCGATGTGATGTTGCCGGAGGTGGATGGTTTCACGGTCGCGAAGGAAATTCGCAAGTTCAACACCGAAATTCCCATCATTTTCCTGACCGCCAAATCATTGAAAGAAGATAAAATTCAAGGCTTGAAACTCGGCGGCGACGACTACATCACCAAGCCGTTCAGCATCGAGGAGCTGATTTTGAAAATCGAAGTGTTTTTGCGGCGCAGCAAAATCGGCGCTTCGCCAGCACCTTCAAAATATCGCCTCGGCATCTACGAATTTGACTATCCCAACCTGGCGCTCTCCGCCAATGGCAACACTGAAACGCTCACCCAACGGGAAGCTGACCTGCTCAAACTTTTTCTAGAACAACCCAACCAGGTCATCAAACGCTCGGAAATCCTGGAAAAACTTTGGGGCGAGGATGACTATTTTCTCGGTCGCAGCCTCGACGTTTTCATTTCCCGCTTGCGCAAATACCTCAATCAGGACGAAAATTTGAAGATTGAAAATATTCACAGCGTCGGCTTTCGGCTGAAATTATAAGGTTGATGAGAGTTGATGAGGTTGATAAGGGTTGATGCTAATCAACCTTTATCAACCTCATCAACTCTCATCAACCTTCCGACTTGGCACCATTTTTGGTTTTCCGAAATCGAGATATGCCCACAAGATTATCCCAGAGGGGGATTGTTCTTTAAAAACAGGTGATTAAACCTGCTTGAGAAGCTTCGAAAATTCCCGCCCGGCAACACGACCGGGATTCCTGCTCGCCACGCACATTTCCCAATATTTTTCCACAACTGTCTGAACCACTGGAATTTGAGTTTTCGCTTTAACGATTGGAAACATCTGATTCCCTATTTTCTTTTTGGTTCAACTGCACAAGGTCTCTTCTCCAAACTGCACAATTCATACTATTCATACTGCGAGAAAAAAAGCTGTCTAAAAACACGTGTCCTGGTTATTCCAAGACAGGTATGAGATATTTAGTCGGTTTCAAATTCGGTGCAGGCTCCCATGAATATGTGTGACCTGCACTTTTTTCCGACTTCTTCCAAGTTGATAAAGATTGACAAGTTTGATACGGTTGATACTCATCAACCTTATCAAACTCATCAACCACCAATCAACCAACTTTCGAACTCCTCCTATTTGCAAAGCGGTCGGAAGCCGTGCCCCCCTTTAGGTTTCCGGCTGCTTTTTTCCTTTTCTTTCGCCCCTAAAATTTTTGGGGCATGACCTTCACCATTTCCAAGGCTGACCGCCACCTGCAAGGCGATATTTTCCTCGACGGCTCAAAAAGCATCAGCAACCGGGCGCTGATAATCAAGGCTTTGAGCGGCGAAGATTTTGAAATTAGCCGCCTTTCCACTTCAAAAGATACGCAACTGATGCAGCGCCTGTTGGCAAGCGCCGAGCCTGTTTTGGACGCAGGCGCTGCCGGAACGACCTTTCGATTTCTCACAGCTTACCTTGCTTTGCAACCGCAAACGCGCATCCTCACTGGCTCTGAGCGCATGAAACAGCGACCCATCGGTGTCCTTGTTGATGCCTTGAAAAAACTCGGTGCAGACATCGAATACCTTGAAAATGAAGGCTTTCCACCACTAAAAATCAATCCGTCTCGCAGCTTGGGCGCAACCAACCATCTCGCCGTCGCCGCCGGAACGAGTAGCCAGTACATTTCCGCTTTGCTGATGATTGCGCCGCTGCTGCCGCAAGGTTTGACATTGGAACTGGAAGGCACGGTCGTTTCCCAACCCTATATTGAATTGACTTTGCAGTTGATGGCGCATTTTGGCGTGCGCCACATTTGGGAAGGCAACCTGATTTTCATTGCTCCGCAAAAGTACCAGGCTCGACCTTTTGAAGTCGAAGCGGACTGGTCGGCAGCGTCCTATTTTTATTCGATGGCGGCGCTTTCGGAAAGCTGCGATTTGCGCCTGCACGGGCTTTTTGAAAACAGCGGGCAAGGCGATGCGGTGCTGCCAAGAATGATGCAAAACCTTGGCGTTCAGACTGTTTTCCACGAAAAGCACATTCATTTGACCAAGACTGAGAAAGCACCAAAGCCGCTGTTCGAGTGGGATTTTTTGCCATGCCCCGACATTGCGCAGACGCTGGCGGTGACTTGCGGTGGCTTGGGTGTGCATGGCGTTTTCACCGGGCTGGATACGTTGCGAATCAAGGAAACCGACCGCATTGCTGCACTGCAAAATGAGTTGGCGAAAGTGGGCGTCTTTCTCTCGAAGCTGCCGCCCAGATTTTCAAAAAAGTCAGAACGAGAATTTTACATGATTGACGGTCAGGCGATTGTGCAAGACGAGCCGGTTTTTTCCACCTACGAAGACCACCGCATGGCGATGGCTTTTACGCCCCTGGCGATGCTGGGGAAAATCAAAATCGAGCATCCGCAGGTGGTTGAAAAATCGTACCCGGCGTTTTGGGAGGATTTGAAAAAGCTGGGATTTGAAGTTGAGTGAATTGCCAACTTTGGGCAACTTCAAGGCAAATAAACAGCCCCGCCAATTGCGTCCCGCTTCGCTCCGGTGACCGTACTGATGCAATTTGCCGCCCCTTCCATCCGTAGTGCGCCGAGCAGCGCCATGAGCAATGCCTCTTTAAATTTAATGATTTCGCCTTCCGGCAAAACCACTTCCACGCCGCTGCAATGTTCACGAATGCACTGCATCAAAAACCCGTTCAGCCCGCCGCCGCCGGTGACGAACATCCGGTAATTTCCCTTTCTAAAATTTTCTCTTTCAATGACTTGCGAAATGGAGTGTTGCAACTGGAAAGCCAAGTGATGGCAGAAAGTGTGCAGCTTATCTTCGACTTTGCCTGCCGTTTCGAGACAGGTTTTCACCAGATTTTCTTGTACCCACTGGTTGGAAAGCGACTTTGGATAAGCCTCGGCGAAGTAGTCGAAGCGGTTGAGTTTTTCAAAAAGAAGGGCTTGGAAATTACCGCTCGCTGCAAGTTCCCCATCCCAATCGAAAGGTTTTCCAAGTTGCCTTGCGAGGGCATTCAAAATTTGATTCGCCCCGCCAACGTCAAATGCCACGTGCTTGCCACCTGCGTTGCAAGTAATATTGGCGATGCCGCCAAGATTGAGGTAAAAATCGAAGCCAGGAAACAGCACTTTGTCTGCAAGCGGAGCGAGCGGCGCACCCTGCCCACCCAATGCCACGTCCGACGAGCGAAAATCGCAAATCACCGGGTAGCAAGTGATGGCAGCCAGCGCCGCCCCGTCGCCGATTTGCGAAGTGAAATGCTGGTCGGGTGCATGAAATATGGTGTGACCGTGCGAGGCGATGAAATCCACTGGTAGCTTTTCGTGCCCGGCAGCAAGAAATTGATTGACCAATTCGCCGAGGTAGCCACCAAAATGCACATGAGTTCTGGCAAACTCGAAGGCAGTTTCACCCGGCAGTTTTGCCAGCCGCTCTTTCCACGCTTCTGAAAAATCGGCTGTTTCCGCTCGCAGCAATTGCCAAGTTGCCACGCTGTTTTGTTCCATTTCAAACCTGCAATGAGCAATATCCAATCCATCGAGCGAGCTGCCCGACATTAAGCCAATGGCGTGATAAATTTTCTTCATTTTGTTCCGCATTTATCTTGAAAAGCCTGCAACTCCAAAGCCTGCAAACCCGTAACTCTGCATCCAAAAAGTTCCAATTTGGCTCGAACCTTTTGAGGGGTAGCTACCTTATAGGATGGAATTGCAAAAAATGAGTACATGGAGTTAAGTTGACACTTTTTACAAAACCATTTTTCAGAACCTCGTAAATTTTTTCAATCATGACAAGCAACAATCCTTCTAATTCCAACCAAACCAGGTCGCAACGGCAGAATTTCCTCGCCATTGCCGTCACCGTCGGCGTTATCCTTCTTGCCGTCATCGGTTTCCTCGCCTACAACAACGTCAACAAAGCTCGCCAGCTTGAAATGACCATGTCGGAAGTGGATGAGTCCGAGAAACTGCGCAAAGAACTGGAAACCCAGTACAACCAAGCGTTGTCTGACCTGGAAGCCCAAAAAACTTCCAACCAGGAACTCAACGCAATGATTGACCAGCAAAAAGCGGAACTGGAATCCTCGAAAAACAGAATCTCCGAACTGCTGAAAAACAAAGGACAGCTTACCAAAGCTCGCACGGAAATTGATAACCTCAAGTCGCAAGCTTCGCAATACCTTGCGGAAATCGAAAGGCTCAAGAACGAGAATGCTGCCCTCGCCGGTGAAAATCAAAACCTCAGTTCTCAGCGTGACAGCTTGAATGTTACCTTGCAGAGCAAATCCGCTGAGAACGAGGCGCTTTCTTCTGCCAAAGCTCAGTTGGTCAACGAAAAAGAAGAACTTTCGGGCAAAGTGAACATCGCTTCGGTCATCAAAGCCAAATCGGTGACCGCCGTCGGGCAGAAAGTGAAAGGCAGCGGTAAGGCGAAGGATGAAAACTCCGCCAAGAGCGTTGACCAAATCAAAGTTTGCTTCACCACCCTGGAAAATGAAGTAGTGAAGCCCGGCAACGAGCAATTCCACGTCCGCATCGTCAGCCCCAACGGGGAAACGCTGGCAGTGGATGACATGGGCTCCGGCTCGATTACCAACCGCAAAACGGGCGAAGAAATCCGCTTCACCCAACTTGCTGAATTGAGCTACTCGAACGGTGAATCGCAAGAATGCGTCGTCTGGGCGCCCACCAATGCTTCGTACATCAAAGGCAAGTACACGGTCGAGGTTTACAACAAAGGCTACCTCTCCGGTACGACTTCCTTTACTTTGAAATAAGCCTTTATAACTGACCTGAAAGAGTGCCGGGCTTCCTTGGGAGTCCGGCATTTCTGTTTTAAGGAAAAAGTAAAAAGGCAAAAGTGAAAAGTGAAGTAAAAAGTAGGGGAAGTAAAAAGTGAGACGCCGCCGAAATTTTACTTCCCCTAATTTTTACATAACTTTTGCCTTTTTACTTTTTACTTTTTCCTTATGAATCTCCGTCCTCTTTTCCTCCGCCACGTGGCTCAGACCAGCGACATGCCACTTGCCCTCGAAATCGAGCGGGCAGAAGGCTCCTGGCTCTACGACCTCTCCGGCAAAACTTACCTGGATTTGATTGCTGGCATCAGCGTCAGCGTCCTCGGTCACCGGCATCCGAAGGTGGTTGAGGCGGTGAAAACGCAAGCTGACCGCTACCTGCACACGCTCGTTTATGGCGAGTTTGTGCTTTCGCCGCAGGTGCAATTGGCAAAATTGCTCGCTGAAAACTTGCCGCCGCTGCTCGACTGCACCTACTTCGTC
Organism: uncultured Saprospiraceae bacterium; assembly: GCA_964533005.1. GTDB lineage: Bacteria > Bacteroidota > Bacteroidia > Chitinophagales > Saprospiraceae > UBA6168. Next base: position 1,982 of record CAZHLB010000165.1, on the reverse strand, counting down.
AACTCCGGTGCGGAGGCAGTCGAAGGGGCGATGAAACTTGCCAAACGTTTCACTGGCAGGGCAGAAATCGTTGCTTGCCGACAGGCATATCACGGCAGCACGCAAGGAGCAGCCAGCCTCATGTCGCCGACCACTTTTACGCAAGCTTACCATCCGTTGCTGCCGGGAATTTGGCATATCGAATTCAACCGGGAAGCAGATTTGGAAAAAATTTCAACCCGCACCGCCTGCGTCATTTTGGAAACCGTGCAAGCAGAAGCTGGCGTCCGCCTACCGGAAAATGACTTTCTGAAAAAGGTAAGGCGGCGTTGCGACGAGGTGGGTGCTATGCTTGTGCTGGATGAAATTCAGGTGGGCTATGGACGAACCGGGTCGCTTTGGACATTCGAGCAATATGGCATCGTGCCTGATATTTTGACGCTGGCAAAAGGCATGGGCGGCGGCATGCCCATCGGCGCATTCATTTCTTCCAGAGAAATCATGCAGGTTTTAAGCCACGAGCCGCCGCTTGGGCACATCACGACTTTTGGCGGTCATCCTGTCTGCTGCGCCGCCGCCCTGGCGACGCTTCAGGTTTTGCTGGAAGGTGATTTGATTGGAAAGGTGAAAGAAAAGGAAGCCCTTCTTCGCAGCCTGCTCGTGCATCCCGCCATTCGGGAAGTGCGCAGCGCAGGGCTTTTGATGGCGGTGGAATTGGCGGATTTTGAAACCGTTCACCGGGTCATTTTGCGCTGCCTTGAAAATGGCGTTTTGACGGATTGGTTTTTGTTCAACGACCGATGCCTGCGCATTGCGCCGCCGCTGACGATTTCGGAGGAGGAAATCAGGTTGGCTTGCAGGGTGATTTTGGAAGCAATTTCATAGCGCACTATTTGTACAAACTGCTCCCCTCCAAATATTCAAAAACCGCATCCGGCACCAAATACTGAACAGACTTCCCTGCCTGCCTGCATTGCCGGATGTACGTCGCCGAAATATCCAACAGGGGCGCATCAAAATGCCGCACATTCGGATGGTTCGCCAACTCCCCCAATTCATATTTCGGGCGCTTGTACAAATAGATTTCATAGTCCCGCAAAATCAGCTCGTAGTTTTTCCATTTGCGCAAAGTCGCCAGGTTGTCGCCGCCCATGATGAGGACGAATTTTTTGTCAGGATGCTTTTCACCTAAATATACTAAGGTATCAATCGTGTACGAAGGCTTCGGCAGGCTGAACTCGACGTTGGATGCCCGCAACCGCCCGTTGTCGCCGATGGCAAGCTGCACCAAATGCAGGCGGTCGTAGTCACGCAGCATTCCCTCCTTCGGTTTCAAAGGATTTTGCGGGCTGACCACCAGCCATACCTGGTCGAGGTCGGTTTGCGTCGCCATGAAATTGGCGATAATCATGTGCCCCGTGTGAACGGGATTGAACGAGCCGAAGAACAAACCTACTTTCATTGGTGTCTGGTGATTGGTGACAGGTGATTATTGAATTGGCTGCCCAATCACTAATCACCAGTCACCAATCACCAATTCAACTTTTTTCTACCTTGCGCCCCGATTTCGAGGGAGGGTGCGCCTTTCAGACCAAAATTCCCAGCCCAAGTGGAAGAAACTATCCAAAAACGCTGACTCAAAAACTTCTCCGCAAAACAACCAAAATCTGTCGAGCGGGGAACGACCCGCCGCTTCATTCAAATAAATTCAATCGAAAACTCAGGGACAATCATGTCGAAAATCCGTGCTGCAATTACAGGGGTGCATTGCTTCGTGCCCGACTACATTTTGACCAACGCCGAACTGGAAAAGATGGTGGATACCAACGACCAGTGGATTCGGGAACGCACCGGCATCCAGGAGCGCCACATCCTCAAAGACCCCACTCTCGCAACCTCCGACATGGCGGCGGAAGCCATCAAAGGACTGCTGGAAAAGACAGGCACTTCGCCCGATGAAATCGAGTTGGTCATCGTTGCCACCGCAACGCCCGACATGCTTT
>CAZHLB010000164.1:0-10676 GCA_964533005.1 uncultured Saprospiraceae bacterium | reverse complement strand
AAAACGCCTACAAATCCATATTCACCTGTATTTCATTTTTAAAACGACTGGCAATATGATGGTTTGCAGCGATTGAAATGGCGGCATATATCCGCCGATATGAAATTGAAATTCATGATTTCGGGCGGGGCATTTTTCAAAATATCCCTCGATTTTAAAATTGACATATCCGCTGTTCCACGCCCAATACATTCCTTTTGTCGGGTCTAAATCACCGCCAAAAGCGCCGGAAACATTGGTCAGGCTGTCAATTCCGAGGTCGAATTTCAGGGCGTCGAATTCAATATCAGCGCCCGGTGAAAAAGATATAGAAAGGAAATTTAAATCTTCTATATCCAGCAAATGGAAGCTATTTTTCTCTCGCCATATTTCTTTCCCGTTTTTCAAAAAGGCAATATTGCTCAGGTAAAATTTAAGTGTATGAATGGCGAGCGAGTCGCCTTGAAAATCGAAAGATGCCTGCCCGGCAAGGATGGATTGGCTGTTAAAAACGGGATTAAAATGCACCCGAATATCCTGAGCGGATAAAATATGGGGCAATAAAAACAGCCCGGATAAAAGGATATGAATTGGAAAGTTCGACATGGTGCGGATGACTAACCTTTCCGAAAGTTGTAAACTTTCGGAAAGGTGGTTTTACCTCGACTTCGCAAACGCCACAAAAAAATCCAACGCCCCCGGATTGCGCATCGAATCCACATTCGCCGCCTTTTCCACGGGTTTTCCGAGCAGGATTTTTTTCACTGGCGCTTCCATTTTTTTGCCGCTGATAGTGTACGGAATCTCTTGAATTTCAATGATTTCGTCGGGCACGTGCCTCGGTGAGCATTCGCTTCGCAAGGCTTGTTTGATGCTTTTTTTCAGGTCGTCGGTCAGCGTTTCACCTTCGTTCAGCACGACAAAAAGGGGCATGAAATCGCCGCCGCCGGGCAGTTCTAAGTTGACGATGAGACTGTCTTTCACTTGCGGCACTTTGTCCACGGCCCGATAGACTTCCGCCGTGCCGATGCGCACGCCTTGCCGATTAAGGGTGGCATCGCTGCGACCATATATTATTAAGGTGTGGCGCTCCGTGATTTTTATCCAGTCGCCGTGCCGCCAGACGCCGGGGTACATTTCAAAATAACTGGAATGATACTTCTCGCCGCCGGGATCGTTCCAGAAAAAGACGGGCATGGATGGCATCGGTTTAATCACCACCAGTTCGCCGACCTCGCCGATGACGGGGTCTCCCGCTTCGTTCCAGGCTTCAATGTCAGCGCCGAGGCAGCGGCATTGAATTTCGCCTTCCCAAACCGGCTCGAAGGGGCAGCCGCCGACCCAGGCAGTGCACACATCCGTGCCGCCCGCCATCGAACTGAGCCAGAGGTCTTTTTTGACGTTTTTATACACCCAATCGAATGCCTCCGGCGGCAGCGGCGAGCCGGTGGAGCCGATGCTGCGCAGGTGCGACAGGTCGAAATTTTTACCGGGCGCCAAGCCTTCTTTCATGCAGGCGACGAGGAACGGAGCGCTCGTGCCGAAGTGGGTGATTTTTGCTTTTTCCGCAAATTCCCAGAGGCGGTTCAGGTTCGGGAAGCCGGGGCTGCCGTCGAAAAGTACTGCCGTTGCGCCAGCGAGCAGGCTTGCCTGCACGAAATTCCACATCATCCAGCCCGTGGTGGCAAACCAGAAAAACCGCTCGCTGGGATGCACGTCGTTGTGGAAATGCAGGTATTTCAAGTGTTCCAGCAGGTTGCCGCCGTGCGAGTGGGTGATGGCTTTGGGAATGCCAGTGGTGCCAGACGAAAACAGGATATAAATTGGATGGTCAAAGGGGACTGCTTCGAAAAGAATTTCGGCTGCGCCAGAAATGTCATCTTGAAAAAAAATGAAATCTTTTTTCAAGATGACATTTCTAACCTGCCTGAAATTCTCCCCCGACCAAAAGCCTGTGTCCTGATTTTCTTCGAGGTAAGGAAAAACAATCAGCGTATCCAGGCTCGGCAATTTTTCACACAACTCCCTGACTGTTTGCTTTTTATCGAAAGCCTTGCCGCCATAAGTATAGCCGTCCACGGCAAAAAGCACCTTCGGCTCGATTTGGGCGAAACGGTCAATCACGCTGTTTGCCCCAAAATCCGGCGAACAGCTCGACCAGATGGCGCCGATGCTGGCGGCGGCGAGAAAGGCAATGGTGGCTTCGGGAATATTGGGCAGGTAGGCGGCGACCCGGTCGCCTTTTTTTACGCCGATTTCCCGCAGGTAGGTTGCCAGCGAAGCCACCTGGTCGTGCAGTTCTGACCAACTGATTTCCACCAAATCTTGCCTTTCGGAAGAAAAAATCAGGGCTGGCTGACTGTCATTTCTTGCCCGGAAGACGTGCTCGGCATAGTTCAGCGTGCTGCCCTCGAACCACTTTGCGCCGGGCATTTTTTCGCTTGACAAAACTTGCGAGTAGGGCGAGTGGGAAATGACGTTGAAATATTGCCAAAGGCTTTCCCAAAACCCGGCGACGTTTTCCACCGACCATTGCCAGGCGGCGTGGTAGTCGTCGAAACGGAGGTTGTGATTTTTTTCCAGCCAATCGAAGTAGTGGCGGAGATTGGAGCTTTTAATGAATTCCTGAGAAGGTTGCCAGAGCATGTTGCCAGACTTTTTTTCGACACTGATTTCACTGATTGCACTGGTTTTCACTGAAAGAAAAAACAGTGAAAACAAGCCGAATCAGTGAAATCAGCGTCGAAGAAGGATTGCGGGTGAAATTAGATTTTTCGCCTACTTTGGTCACTTCAAAAAAAGCATTGTAAATGAAAAATCAGCAAAGACTCACCCTTCCTTTCCTCGCCTGCCTGCTGCTGGCGGTTTCCATTTTCACCACTTCCTGCGCCGCTTTGCTCGGCGAATTTGGCAATCAAGGCGGCAACCCGCCCATGCCCGTTGACCCAGGCATCGGCAACGGGATGCCCGTCAGTTTCACCATTTTGCAACTCAACGACGTCTATGAAATCGCCCCGCTGGAAAAGGGCAAAGTCGGCGGTTTGGCGAGGGTCGCCACGCTGCGAAATCAGTTGCACACGGAGACCTACAATGTGCTGACAGTGATGGCTGGCGACTTCGTCAGCCCGTCGCTCATCGGCACTTTGAAGTACGAGGACAAGCGCATTCGGGGTCGGCAAATGGTCGAAACGATGAATGCCCTCGGCGTGGGGCTGGTCACTTTTGGCAACCACGAGTTCGACATCAAGGAGTCGGAATTGCAGGAGCGGATGAACGAATCGTATTTCGATTGGCTCGGCACCAACGTTTTGCACCAGGCGGGCGGCAAGGTCGAGCCGTTCCACAAACTCAGCTATGATTACAAATACTTTGCGCCGGAGACTTATATCTGGGAGGTTTATGACGAGTTGGGCGGCTCCGTCAAGGTCGGTTTTTACAGCGCCACCATCAATTCCAACCAGCAGGATTTCGTTTACTATGAAGACCCGTTCCAGGAGGCGACGAAAGCCTACCTCGAATTGTCCGCCAAAGCCGACGTCATCATCGGCTTGACGCACCTCGACCTGGCGCAAGACCTCAAACTCGCTTCGATGCTGCCAAAAACAGCCCTCATTTGCGGCGGTCACGAGCACGAAAACAGCCTCGACAGCGTCGGAAACGTGGTCATCACGAAGGCGGATGCCAATGCAAAATCAGTGTACGTTCATCGTTTTACCTACTATCCTGAGACCAAAACCTACGACCTGAACAGCCAACTCGTGCCCATCACCGACGAAATGGAAGCCGAACCGACGGTGGATAGCATCGTCCAAAAATGGCAGCAAATCCAGCACGAGCAAATTTCTCAGGTCGTCGCCAACCCCGACGAGGTGATTTACACGGCGCAAGAACCGCTCGACGGTCGGGAAAAAAGTGTCCGAAACCAGCAAACCAACCTCGGCGGCATCATCGCCGCAAGCATGGCGGCGGCAGCCAAAAAGCCGGTGGAACTTGCCTTTTTCAACAGCGGCAGCATCCGCCTGGACGACCAATTGTTTGGCGACATCACGGCGGTGGATATTTTTCGGGCGTTGCCTTTTGGCGGCAGCATCGTCGAAGTGGAAATGAAAGGCAGTTTGTTGAAAAAAGTGCTGAACGGTGGCGTCGCAAACAAAGGCTTGGGCGGCTACCTTCAGTGGCACAACGTCGAGTACAACGAGGCGGCGAAGTCCTGGAAAATTGGCGGCAAGCCACTCAACGAAGGCAAGGTTTACCGGGCAGCGGTGAGCGATTTTCTGTTTTCCGGCAAAGAAATGGGGCTGGAATTTTTTAACAAAAATGCCGCTGGCATCGTAAAAGTCGAAACTGCAAAGGAAGGCGACGCCGCCGACCTGCGCAGCGACCTCCGCAAAGCGGTGGTGGCATACCTTAAAAAATAGGGATGAGGAATGAGGGATGAGGGATGACGAGCCTGCTCGCCCCCCGTTCATCCCTCATCCCTCATCCTTCATTCCTAAAAAAAATGATTGGTAACCTTTTGAAATTGCTCATCATCGTGGTGTTGGGCATCCTGATTTACAACTACTTCATGGGCTCGGATTCTGAGAAAGAGGGCGCTAAAAAAATCTTCGGCGAAGTCAAAGACGTGGGCGTGGCGGTCAAGGATTTGCTCAAGTCGGAGAAGCAAAAATTCGACGCAGGCAAGTATGACAAAGCCCTCGATAAAATTGAAGATATGCTCGCCAAGCTCAAGCGCACCGCCAAAGACGGCGAAGAACATCTCGATAAAATCGAAGAACTCGAGCGCAAACGGGAAGCCCTGGAAAGAGAGCTTGCCGAGTACTCCGAGGAAGCAGAAAAACTGCCGGACGAGTTCTCATCCAAAGGCGGCAGCTCCGACGGCGGCACGGACAGTTCCCAAATCAAGCGGGACATGAACGACCTGCTTCGTGAAACAGAACGGCTCATCCAGGAAATGGAAGCCGACAAGCAATAATTGTTGATTGTTAATTGCTGATTGTTGGTGAGACGTCCCTATCAACAATCAGCAATTAACAATCAGCAATTAACAATCAACAGTGTTCAAAGCGCCAAACACAAAGCCGAACTACTTCTACGCCATCCTCAGCGTGGCGTTGGTTTTGTTCCTGCTTGGGTTTTTTGGATTGCTCGTGGTGCAGGGGCAGCAGATGGTCAAGGCTTTGAAAGAGAAGTTGGAAATCATCGTCGAACTCGAGGAAGAGACCTCGCCGGGAGCGGTGGATTCGCTCGAAGCGCACCTCGCAGCCAGCCCGTTTTGCAAACCCAATTCCATCCAATTTATCAGCAAGGAAGACGGCGCAGCTATGATGCGGGAAGAATTGGGCGACGAGTTTTTGAAGCTGGAAATGGCGAATCCGCTCTACGACGTGCTCACCTTCAACGTTTTAGCGGATTACATGGACGCCGATTCGCTGGCGCAAATTCGGGACAGCCTGCGCCAGCTTCCCTTCGTCAGCGATGTTTTTTACACCGAAACGGTGACCACGACCATCGCTTCCAACCTGAAAAAAGTGAGTTACTGGGTGCTTGGCGCAAGCATTTTTTTCATCGTCGTAGCGGTGGCGCTGATTTTGAACACCATCCGGCTGGCGCTCTACTCCAACCGCTTTTTGATAAAAAACATGGAATTGGTGGGCGCTTCGTGGGAGTTCATCAGCCGCCCCTACCTTTTGCGAAGCTTGAAACATGGCTTCATGAGCGCCCTTGCTGCCATTGGTTTGCTGGCTCTGGTACTTTATTTCGCTACGCAAAACACGCCCGAATTGCAGGAGCAACTTGACTTTCCCGGCATCGCCATCATCTTCGGCAGCCTGCTTTTGCTGGGCGTTTTGATTTCCTACCTGAGCACTTTTTACGTCGTGAAAAAATACCTGCGGATGCGGGTGGATGACTTGTATTAAATGGCTGAATGGTTAAATGGCTGAATGGCTGCGCAGCCATTCAGCCATTTAACCATTCAGCCATTTAATAGGTAAAACCAAAATCTTCACGAAATTCGCCGCTCTTTTTAAAAAGCTGACAGGTTGGAAACAGGCTTTCCGAGAGAAAAAAAAATTTCATTTTTTTCTCTCGGAAAGCCTGTTTCCAACCTGTCAGCTTTGTGCAACAATTGAAATGAGTACAAAAAAGAAAGTGGTCGTCACCACCACCGCTCCGAAAGCAACGCCGACTGTTTCCAAAAGCAGAAGCACCTCAGCCGCTCCCTCTTCCCGCCGCACCGAATTGATTTTTGGCAAGCGAAACTATACCCTGATGCTGGTTGGCATTGGCTTGATAGCCTTGGGTTTGATGCTAATGAGCGGCGGCGCAATGCCTATGCCCGACCAATGGGATGAAAGTATCATTTACAGCAAGCGCCGCACTTTGCTGGGGCCCTTCGTGATTATCGTAGGTTTGGTGGTGGAAATCGTCGCCATTTTTCGCAACCCGAAGCATTGGCGCACGGTGGAGGATTGAACTCCGTTTGCCGCTTTTTCCCCAAACGCTTAAATTGCGACATCAAAAGTCAAAAGACTGAAGGTTAAAATGGCTGAATGGCTGCGCAGCCATTCAGCCATTTAACCATTCAGCCCTTAAATTTTCAGACCAATGGAAGACCCGTTGCCGAGTCGGAAACTCGTGGAAGGAACTTGCCTCTTAGTTGACAAGCCAAAAAGTTGGACTTCTTTCGACGTTGTCAATAAAATCAGAACCGGTATCAAGCATAGCCTGGGAATCAAAAATATCAAAGTCGGGCACGCCGGAACGCTCGACCCCATGGCTACCGGGTTGCTCATCATCTGCTCCGGCAAACACACCAAAAAATTGCAGGATTACCAGGGCATGGTCAAGGAATACACCGGCACCATCACCCTCGGCGCAACCACGCCATCTTTCGACGCCGAGACGGAACCGGATGCTTTTTTTCCCACCGAGCACATCACGCCGGAAATGCTCGAAGAAGCTCGCAAGCAATTCATCGGCAACCTCGAACAGATGCCGCCCATGTTTTCCGCTATCAAAGTGGACGGGCAGCCACTTTACAAAAAGGCTCGCTTGGGAATGCACGTCGAAGTGGAACCTCGCCCGGTGACGATTTATGAGTTTGATTTGACCGCCATCCGGCTGCCACACGTGGATTTCCGGGTGGTGTGCAGCAAGGGCACTTACGTACGCTCGCTGGCAAATGATTTTGGAAAGGCGCTGCGCTCCGGCGCTTATTTGTCGAACCTGGTTCGCACGAAAATTGGCAAGTACCGGGTCGAAGATGCCTGGAATCTGGAGCGGTTGGTTGACCATATCGAAAGCTTTTCAATGCAAGAAGCAGTTCAAAGCTGACAGGTGGAAAACCGATTTTCAGGCAGGAAAAATTGAAAATTTTTCCTGCCTGAAAATCGGTTTTCCACCTGTCAGCTTTTGCCCCGCCGTGAAAGACACTTTTCTCACCATTGCCGCACTTTCGACAGGCGAATACAAAGACCGGGGCAGCAAATTCATCGCCTGCGCCTTCCCGCTTTTGTCGGAAAACGACTGGCAAATCCATCTCGAACAAGTTCAGAAAGAACATCCCAAAGCCCGCCACCACTGCTACGCCTGGCGCACCGGCTTGGACGGCAACCAATTTCGGGCAAACGACGACGGCGAACCCAGCGGCACGGCGGGGCGACCCATCCTCGGTCAGATTGACAGTTTTGGCTTGACCAATGTGCTCGTGGTTGTCGTGCGCTATTTCGGTGGGACGCTGCTTGGCACTTCCGGCTTGATTCAAGCCTACAAAATGAGCACCCAAGACGCTTTGCAAAAAGCCCTGATTTTGGAAAAACAGGTGCAAGACGTCTTCCGCCTGACCTTCGACTACGCCTCGATGAGCGACGTGATGGGCGCAGTTAAAAAATTGGAACTGAGCATTTTGCAGCAAGAATTTGGCGAAGCGGGCGGTTGGCTCGACGTGCCCATCCGCCAGAGCGAAGTGGAAAAAACACTCGTGAAACTCAAAGCCCACATTGCCAAAATCACCATCGAGGAAGCGGAAACGCTGGAAAAAGTGGAAGGCTTGGTAATAGAATTTTTACACACTCGCCATCAGTGATTCGACCTTGCTGGAACCAGTTTTTCGAAATCTTCAAGATTTCGGAAAACTGCCCGGCGCAAGTTCTCACCTCGATTTTGCGAAGTGTCGAAAACTTTCCCCGTCAATTTTCCTATCGTCTGAAACGGACTAATTACATTTGGCTCAACATCAAATTTTGATGCTAAATCTTTCGGGTGCAGCCAACATCAAGTTCAACCATAAGCAAGGAAGGTTGAATGGTCAAATGGTCAGATGGTTGAAGCCCTTTTCGTGGGAAACTACCGTCCAGCCATTTAGCGATTCCAGCCCTCCATGCTATTTCTTCATCAAAACAAATCGTTCATGTTATGCTACCAAGATTAGCACTTCTTCCCATCGGGTTGTTTGCAGTCTGGTGCTTCGTGAGTCACCAATGGTACGTTTGCCACATCAAGCAAAAGTGCCCGGTGACCCAGGTGACGCCGCCACCTCCGCCAGATACTACTACTGCGGAATGCACGGAGCCAATCACTTTCAAGTGGTCAGACCCAACGCCCATCCTCTGCGACAAGAACTTCGAGGCTTATCGGGATTCCATTCTCAAAGCGCTGCCGGAAGGCAAGTTGCTGGAAATCACTGGCTTGTATTCGGAAGGCGAAGCTGCGCCACAGGGCTTTGCCAACATGGGCTTGGCTCGTGGCGAAGCAGTCAAGGCGCTTCTTGCCAAATTTTTGCCGCCGGAGCGCATCGTCGTCAGTTCTGAGCAAGTGCCGAAACCGGCGGATGCGGAGACGAAAAACTTCGCCGCCATTCGATTCGGGCAACGAGATGCAGCGCCTCCGCCTTCAACCGTCGAATGTGTCACCGGCGCAGGTGGTTTGACCATCTTGTTTCCTTACGGCAAGGCGCAGCGGGAGGTTGACAATCAAATCGAAAAATGCCTCGGCGATTTGGTTGCTCACCTGAAAAAAACGGATGACCAGGTGCAAATCACCGGGCACACCGACAGCGCCGGTTCTACCGAATATAATCAGGAATTGGGCATGCGCCGGGCAGAACATCTCCAGGGCATTTTGGTAAAACAAGGCATTGCGAAAAGCCGCATCGGCATTGACTCGAAAGGCGAAACGCAGCCCGTTGCCAGCAACGACACCGAGGAAGGCAGCCGCCTGAACCGCAGAGCCGTGCTCGTTTTAAAACCAACCAAACCAGTCCAATAACAAGGGATGAGGGATGAGGAATGAGGGATGAGCATGGCTCATCCCTCATTCCTCATCCCTCATTCAAAACAAAATAGAGCCATGTTTCAAGATATAACACAAGGTCCCGGCGCTGCCAGTTTCAGCACGTACACCTGGGAAATTCTCATCATGCTCACGGTCGCTTTTTTGCTGGGCTTGCTGCTGGGCTACATTCTTTGGTATCGCTACCGCAAAATGTTCCTGGAGCTTCAAGCCGAGTTCGACCGGCTGAAAGCATTGCACACCGACTTGGAAAAAGAGCATGCCAGCCTGCGCTACAAAGCCGATGCACTGGACGTGGAGGTGCATCATTTCAAAGACAGAATCCTGCACCTCGAAGCCGACGTGGCAGGGTGGAAAGCGAAAGCTGCCCAATTGGAAGCCGCTCTCGCCAGCGCGGGTGAATTAGAAGTGGAAACCAGCCGGAGCGTTGGCATTGCTGCTGCCATGGGTGCACCTGCCATGCCGCCGCCCGTGCCCGATGACTTGAAAAGAGTCGAAGGCATAGGTCCCAAAATTGAAAAGCTGCTAAACGACCACAACGTCTGGACGTTTGGGCAGCTTTCGACTACCTCGGTTGACCGCCTGCGGAGCATTCTCGATGACGCCGGTCCGAATTATCGCATTTCCGACCCGACGACTTGGCCCCGGCAGGCAGAACTTGCCGGCGATGGGAAATGGGATGAATTGAAAGAATACCAAGACTACCTGTCCGGTGGAAAAGACCTCGGTCAAGGATAAATGAGGCATGAAAAAAGCCCCGGTGAAATTTCACCGGGGCTTTTTTCTTTCATCTTTCACAAGTCCAGCAAGCCTTCCGGAAGGCGGAGGGTGAGCGTTTTTGCTTTTTTGTCCGCTTTGACAATCAAGTTTTCGTGTAGGGGAATCAGCAAATCTTTGCCCTGCCAGGTGAGCGAAGCCAACTCTTGTTGCGGAAATTCAAGCACTTCTTTTATCTCGCCAATCAAGCCTCGTTCGGCGTCAATCAATTGATAACCAGTAAATTTTGCGAAGATGAGGGTGGAGGTTTCCTCTGCTTCGGTGTCTGCAAGCACGTCTTGTTCCCGCAGGAAAAGTTCTTTGGAAGTAATCGCCAGCACATCCGCCGGGGAGTTAATTTCTTCGAGTTTGAGCAGCAAGTCAGACGCTGCCTCCCGAATTTCTTCTACGAAAAAGGGGACGGGCTTGCCTTGCACGGGAATGAAAACAACGTCTGCCGCCGCAAAATCCTCCAGGAATTGGTCTTTGACGACCACTTTGACTTCGCCCCTTGCGCCGTGCGCTTTTTTGGTGTTGCCGATTGAGATGTATTTCTCCATTAAATCCAGAGAAGTGAGAGGGTGAGAAAGTGAGAGGTGAGACCATGCCGCACGGTCTCACCTCTCACTTTCTCACCCTCTCACTTC
>CAZHLB010000163.1:0-10681 GCA_964533005.1 uncultured Saprospiraceae bacterium | reverse complement strand
GTTTCTTCGGCTAAAAAAGTGTCAACTACTTTTTTGCTGCCGTGAAACATCCCGAAAAATTTCATTTTTCTTCTTCAAAAAAGCCGGTTTCCAGGTGTCACCTTTAGGCTCGGATTTTATCTCATCCTTTAGCTTGAAACCTTTCGACCATGCCTGACGACGAAAAAACAAAAGCAATTGCCTCCGTTTCAAACAAAGGAAAAGACGCCTTTTCGATGGGGAAGAATTACCTGCTTGCCATCGGCATCAATGATTATGCAGCCCATTCCAAACTGAAAAACGCCGTGAAAGACGTGCAGGACATCGCCGCCCTGCTCGCCAGCCGCTACGCATTTCAGCCCGAAGCGCCCTTCTCCCGTTTCCTCCTCGACGGGCAAGCCACGGAAAAAGCCATCAAAAAAAGCCTGCGAGAACTCTGCGCCACCCTCCAGCCGGACGACCGGGCGCTCATTTTTTATTCCGGGCACGGGCACCTCGACCCGGTGACAAAACTGGGATATTGGATACCTGCCGACGCCGAAAAAGACGAATCCGACTACCTGTCCAACTCCATCGTGCGGGACTTCATCAAAGCCATGCCCTGCCGCCACGTCCTGTTGATTTCCGACAGTTGCTTTTCCGGCGAACTGCTCGTGCGGGACGCCAGCCGCCAGGCGGACGGCGCTTTCGCAGATTGGGAGCGCAAAAAAAGCCGCTGGGTTTTTTGCTCCGGCAAGGAAGTCGTCAGCGACGGCAAGGCAGGCGAAAACAGCCCCTTCGCCGCTGAAATACTGCGCTGCCTGCGGGAACAAAGCGAAGCCCGGCAGCCGCTCGAAATCGTCCGGCTTGCCAACGAAGTGACCCGCATCGTTCGCCACAACTTCGAGCAGCAGGCTGAGGCGCTGCCGCTTTTCGGGGTGGGAGACAAGGGAGGGCAGTTCATTTTTTACCCGCAAAAAAACGAGGACGCCGCTTTTGAAAAAGCCAAAGCCAGCCGCCGAAGGGAAGACCTGATTGAGTTTTTGGAGACTTCCGAAAACCCAATCCAGCAAGAAGAAATTCTCCAAATCTTATCGGAGGTAGAGCACGAAGAGGCTTGGCAGGAAGTGAGCAAGTATAGTTACGCTGACTTGTTCAAATTTGTCCAAAAGCACCCCGGCAGCCCCTTCGCCCCCGAAGCCCGCCAGCAAATGGCAGCACTGAAAGCCAAATCCGACGCCGCTCGCAGCCAGGATTTGGAACGGCAAAAAAGAGCGGCGGAAGCCGAGCGCCTGCGCCGGGAAGCTGAAAAACAGAAGGAAGAAGAGGAGCGGGAGCGCCAGCGCCGCCGCTCCCTCGATCCGTTTTTAGACCTCATGGTTCACGGGGAGGGCGGCAGTTTTGACATGGGCAGCAACGAAAATGACGATGAAAAACCCATCTATCAGGTTACGGTCAAGGGTTTTTACCTCTCCAAATGCCCGGTGACGCAGGCTCAGTGGAAACTCATCATGGGCGACAATCCAAGCAATTTCAAAGGCGATGACTTGCCGGTGGAAACGGTGAGTTGGGACGATGCGCAGGCATTCCTCAAAAAGCTGAACGAGCGCACTGGCAGCGGCTACCGCCTGCCGAGCGAAGCCGAGTGGGAGTTTGCCGCAAGGGGCGGCAAAAAAAGCAAGAGCTATAAATTTTCAGGCAGCAATGAAATTGACGAGGTGGCTTGGTACGATAAAAATTCAGGCGGCAAAACACATCCCGTCGGTCAGAAAAAAGCCAATGAGCTTGGCTTGTTCGACCTGAGCGGAAACGTCTGGGAATGGTGCGAGGACGATTTGCACGGCAACTACAACGGTGCGCCAGGGGACGGTTCAGCTTGGGTGGATGTGCCTGCGAGGGGCGGCAGCCGTGTGAACCGTGGCGGCAGCTACCTCCTCTCAGCGTTGTACTGCCGCCCCGCCCGCCGGAGCAGGCGCTCGCCGGGCTACCGTGACGATAGCCTCGGCTTCCGCCTGGCTCTCCCCTTCCAGTCAGTTGGATAGCCAGCCGCTGTCTATTGAGCAAAAAAAAGAAAAAAGAGAGCAGTGCAAGCAAGCGACGGGAGGGACGACCGAGCGGCGCAGCACGGCGGAGAGGGAAGGTGGGGTTTGGGGCGCAGCCCCAATTTTTTTTTTTTGAAATGGCGGTGCAGCCGGTGATTTTTTTGGGGGGAAGCAACCGCTGGCAGCGGTTCGGGGATTTTTGGAAAAGAGCGGCAGGCTTGGTGGAAACACTACCTTCCCGGCAGAAAAAACTACACGCATGACAGAAGCGAAAATCAAGGAAGAAATCTCGCTGCATCTGTTTGGAGCATTAGCCGCAAGCCAAGGATTTGCCACGCAAATTGCCAGGGTGGACGAAGGAGAAGACCTACAGCTTCGCAAAGCCGAAATCATTTTTGTCAAAGGCAAGGCTCGACATAGTGCAAGCGGCAGGAGGCTTGGGATTCAAATGAAAACCACCACGAAAAGTCAATTGACGCAATCGCAAGGTTTTTTGCATTTCAGGCTGAACGTCAAAACCTACAACGATTTGATTTTCAGAAAAAACGAATGGACGATTGATAGGCAATGGAGCGCCCCGTTGGTTTTAGTTCTGCACGTTCTGCCCGATGAAGTTTCCCAATGGATTGTGACCGACAAAGCAGCGGAACACTACAAAATGAACGGCTTGTTTTATTGGTATTATCCCACCCAAAATGATGACTTCTCCAAGTTCGACAGCAAGGAAACCATTAAAATTCCGATGAAAAATTTAGTGGAACTGGATACTTTTGAATTCCTGTTCAACTCGTTTTTTCAAAAATTTCCGTCATGAGATTTCCAGGTTTAAGCTACTCGCCACCGAAAGTGAATTACAAACGACCCAACCTCAAAACGTTCCTGGCATTTCTGAACTCGAAGGGATGGAGGTTGATTGAAAAAAAATCGGGCTACTGCCTGATGGAAGCTCCCGAAGAAATTAAACGGGAAGACGGTCAACCATTTCGCTACTACCTTCCATGTGCCGAGGAAAGCCGGAGCCACGACGAACTGGCGCATCATGCCGTTGAAACCTTCTCCGACCTCTACGATATCCCTCTCCAGGAACTTTTCGACCTCCTATCTCAAAGCATTCCCGACCTTCAACTAGAAGTGGAGCGCCAGCCAAAGCAGTGGAAAATGAAAAAGGAGATAGTGGAAAATGCTGTTTCCTCTTGAAGCTTGGATTGGATGCTTTTCCTGCAAGAAAAAAAAATTTCCTTCCGGGAAACTTTTCTCCCGCCCGCCTCTGTTCCCCGCTCGTTTTCCGGTGAACCGCCTTCCCAGGCATTTCGCCAATTCACTGAAAAAGAGCATCAACCATGGTACTAATGGCAAACGAAACCAAGCTCAAGGAGCAAACCTTCGACAAGGAATTTCTGCCACACGCAGATGCCCTGTACAATTTTGCCTACCACCTCGTCGGCAACGAAGTGGATGCCAACGACCTTTTCCAGGAGGCGATGCTCAAGGCTTGGCGGTTCATTGACAGGTACGAAGTGGGCACGAATGCGAAGGCATGGCTGTTCACCATCCTGAAAAATGCCTTCATCAACGAGTACCGCCGCAAGGGGCGCACTCCTCACAAGGTTGAATTGCAAGACTACGTGGTTCACCAGGAAGGCAAGCAAACTAAGTTAACCGGCAGCACCGACATGCGCCAGGAAGTTTTCAACGTCCTGCTCGGCGACGAGGTCACGGTTGCCATCAACCGCCTCCCGGTGGAATTCCGCACCGCCATTTTACTATGCGACGTAGAAGATTTTTCCTACGAGGAAATCGCCGCCATCATGGATATTCCAATCGGAACGGTGCGCTCCAGGCTGCACCGGGCGAGGAACTTGTTGAAAGAAGAACTGAAAGAATACGCTGAAAACCTCGGCTACGAGGATAAGCGTGGATAAAATTGTGATTGGTGATTGGTGACTGGTGATTGGGGCAACCCAATCACCTATCACCAGTCACTAATCACCAATTACCTATTTTGTAAACCTGATTCGCTCCGGACGTCTGAAATCACTGACAATCAATCAAGTCCCAATGTTTTTTCAATCAAATACAAGTCATGCTGTTTCACACTTTTCGCCGGGCAGGCGAGGGGCGGTGGGCGGCTGTTGTGTTGCGGACAAGGTCGGTTGGCAGCGGTGGACGGCAGACGGGGGAATCACAAATGCGATGTGCGATGAAAAATTATCCAGCCAACCCGGACACACTTCAACGGCTCTACGAATTGTTAGACAGTGAACTGACCCCCGACGCCGAAAGAGAAATGCTCGAAGAGATAAAAACCAATCCCAAGTACCGTGAATTTTTGAGCCAGGAACAGGCGTTCCGGGAATTCATTCGCTCCCGCATTCACCGAAAGAAAGTTTCTCCTTCCTTGATTCAGTCCATTAAAGACAAAATCCACTCCGCCTCTGCTGCTGAAAATGGACGATATTCCTAACCTTTTAAGTCAAAAGTAAAAAGGCAAAAGTTGCGCACCACAAAGTGCTATCAAAAGCCTTTGCCCGGCACGGCATTTCTGAATTGCTCGACGCATTTTCTGTCTTGCAAAGTGACGAAAACGGTCTTGCCGTCTGCGCCGCCGAAGGCGAGGTTGCTGACTTTTTTGCCTTTCACCGGGATTTCCCGGAGCAGCTTGCCTTTTGGCGAAAAAACGGCAATGACGCCTTTGCCGTAGCGGGTGACGTAGAGGTTGCCTTTGCTGTCGCATTTCATGCCGTCCAAGCCGAAGTCCTCAAAGCGAGTGAAAAGGCGCTTGTTGCTCACCTCGCCGCCCGGCGTCACGTCAAATGCCCAAATTTGGTTTTGCACCGACTCGTTGACGTACAAAGTGCGCTCGTCGGGGCTGAGTTCGATGCCGTTGGTCGTGCCCATGTTGCCGTCGAGCAGGGTCGGTTTTCCGTCGGGGGTGATGCGCCAAAGTTGCCCGGTGCTTTTTGACCAATTCGGGTCGGAGGCAAAAACGATGTCCTGGCTGGAAATGGCGAGGTCGTTGGGCTGGTTGAATTTATCGTTGTGGCAAAAGGTGCTGATTTGCTTGGTTTTCATGTTGACTTTCAGCACGTTGTGCCCCGTCCAATCTGCCAGCAGCATGTCGCCTTTGCTGTCGAAACGGATGGCATTTCCGGTGCTGCCTGCGGGCAATTCGAGGAAAAGACTCGCTTTTCCACTTGGGTCAATCTTGCCAACCGTGCCGTCTTTTTGATAGTTGACGACGTAGAGATTGCCTGCTTTGTCCACGTTGGGCCCCTCGCAGTTTTCGCTGAAAGCGTTTTCCGGCGTTAGGTCGGTGACGACAATTTGTTTTGAAGAAATGCAGGCGGCGAGGAGGGCTGCGGCGAGGAAAGGCAGTGATTTTTTCATGTGGAAATTTTCAGGCAAAGTAAAAAGCAGCAGGAAACAACTGCTCGATTGCAGTAGTTTTGATTTTAAAATCGAATAGACATGACAGCAGAAGCAATTTCAAATGAAGTTCTCAGCTTTGAAAAAATGCGGGAACTGTATCCAGATGAGTGGGTGCTGATTGGCAACCCGGAAATGGAACACATTTACGTTCGCAAAGGCATCGTATTGATGCATGGCAAGGACATTCGGAAAATAGCATACACAGGCAGGGAACTTGCCAAAAAATATAAAACGTACACGTTGAAGTGGACTGGCGAGTATCCTAAAAATCGAAAATTCTGGGTGTCTTATCCTTTCCTTTTTCGTGTAAAAAAACCTTCAGATTGAAGCTGATTTAGTTCATTTTTCAGGTGGCCAATTTATTTTTTCAAAATGCTCCTTTCCCATGTTTTCTATTAAAACCGCCATTTTATATTTTTTGCAATTTTCAGAATTGTACTTCACTGGGAGTCCTTCCTGAATGCAGTTAAGTTCTATTTCTCCTTTAATAGAAGTGGTTAGAGAATCTACATAAATGTATTGGTTGGTATTGCTCGTGTGAGTCCTAATTACCATTCCTGCTTTGCAACAATTATAGGGAATATTGTCAGTATTTTTTTTCGTAATCCCTATTCTCCTCCAGCCTTTCTGCGATTTATCCAAGTAGTTCAATAAGTCTGCATAAACCTTGACTTTTGGAAACTCAACCAATTTCTCTTTCGTCGTTATGATTTTAACTCCGAAAGGCGTTTTATTTGAAAATACAACTTCACCCCAATCAGGAAATTTTTCATCCAAAAATTTTATGACCTCTCTAAATTGAGGTTGCATTTCCACTACTTTAGGAGTTTCACCAGTGAGAATTTCTACTTTCATATTTCTTGATTTAATGCTCACGTATCGGATACCTCGAAGATATCCGATACGTGATTTGCAATCAATGCGCCTCCAACCACGTCCTCCCCGTCCCCATCTCCACTAAAATCGGCACCTTCAAATTCGGAATCGCCGTCCGCATCAACTCGCTGATAATTGGCTTCACCGTCTCCACCTCGCCGAGCGGCACGTCGAAAACCAACTCGTCGTGCACCTGCAAAATCATCTTTGTTTCCAGCTTTTTTTCCTGCAAAGCCTTGTGAATGTTAATCATCGCCACTTTGATGAGGTCGGCTGCCGTGCCTTGAATCGGCGTGTTGATGGCGACCCGCTCGGCGTTGCTGGAGGCGAGCGTGTTGCGGCTTTGGATGTCCCGCAGGTAGCGCCGCCTGCCGAGCAGCGTCTTCACGTAGCCGTTTTCACGGGCGAAATTGACGATGCTTTCCATGTAGTTTTTCAAGCCCTGGTATTGCTGGAAATAATTGTCAATCAACTCCTTAGCTTCCTGCCGCTTGATGCCCAATTGCTGCGAGACGTTGGTTGCGCCAGCGCCGTAGATGATGGAAAAATTGACCGTTTTGGCGCTGCGCCGCTGGTCGTTGGTCACCTCCTCGAAGGGCGTGTTGAAGACCCTCGCCGCCGTCGCCCGATGGATGTCTTGCCCTTTTTGAAAGGCTTCGAGCATGGCTTCGTCGCCGCTGATTTCGGCGATGAGCCGCAGCTCGATTTGCGAATAGTCGGCGCTCAGGAGCACGTGATTTTCATCCCTCGGAATGAACGCCTCCCGCACCCGGCGACCTTCCGGCGTCTTGACGGGGATGTTTTGCAGGTTCGGATTATTCGAGGAAAGGCGGCCGGTAGCTGCGAGCGCCTGGTTGAAAGAGCTGTGCACCCGCCCCGTTTTTGGGTTCACCTGCAAGGGCAGGGCGTCCACGTAGGTTGATTTCAGCTTCGCCAAACCCCGGTAGTCGAGGATGTCGGCGACGAAAGGATTCTCCGCCGCCAGTTCCGCCAACTTGGCTTCGTCGGTGGAATATTGACCGGTTTTGGTTTTTGCACCCCGGTACGGGATTTTCATTTTCTCGAAAAGCACCTCCCCGATTTGCTTGGGCGAGGCAATGTTGAAGTGCATCCCCGCCTGCTCGTAAATCTTCCGCTCGACTGCCACGATTTGCTCCGCCAACTCAACCGAGTAGCTGTTCAGGTAGCCGGCGTCGATGCGGATGCCCTCGAATTCCATGTCCACGATGACTTTGATGAGCGGCTCCTCCATCGTGTCGTACAGTTCCCGCAAGCCTTCTTCCTGCAATTTCGGGGAGAAAAACTGGCAGAGTTGCAGGGTGACGTCGGCGTCTTCGGCGGCGTATTCCGCCACTTTTTCCACCGGGACGTCCCGCATGGTCAATTGGTTTTTCGAGCCTTTTTTGCCAATCAAAGTTTCGATGCTCACCGGCTCGTATTTCAGGTAGGTTTCCGCCAGGTAATCCATGTTGTGCCGCAATTCCGGCTCGATGAGGTAGTGCGCAATCATCGTGTCAAACCACTTGCCCCGCACCTCCACGCCGTACCATTTCAGCACTACGGCGTCGTACTTGATATTTTGCCCGGTCTTTTCAATCGCCTCGTTTTCAAACAATTGCCTGAATTCTTCCACGATTTTTCGAGCCTCGTCCTGGTCGGCTGGCACGGGCACGTACCATGCCTCGAAAGGCTTGATGGCGAAAGACATCCCGACCAATTCCGCCAGGTTCGGGTCAATGTTGGTCGTCTCGGTGTCAAAACAAAAGCTGCTTTGCGAGGCAAGCAGGGTGATGAGTTGCGCCCGTTTTTCAGGCGTGTCGGCGAGGTGATATTCGTGGGGAACATTGGCGATGGTTTTTTCGGCAACGGAGTGAGCAGGCAGTGGCGGTGGCGATTTTGTAGCGGCGGCTTCAGCCGCCGGTTCGTCGCCGAAGAGCGAGCCTTGCCTGCTTGCGTTGGGCTGCGCTTTTGGAGGTGGGGCAGCTTTTTCGCCCAAAACCTGTTGGGCTAAGGTTCTGAATTCCAATTCTTTAAAAATCTCCGACAGCTTTTCCCGGTCGAAAGGGTCGAGGGTAAAACCTTCGTCGAAGTCAATCGGCACGTCCGTTTCGATGCGGGCGAGGCGCTTGGAAAGCAACGCCTGCTCGGCGAATTGCTTGATTTTTTCCTGGTTTTTGCCCTTCACCTTGTCCACGTTTTCGAGGAGATTTTCGACCGTGTCGAACTCAGCCAGCAGCGCCGCCGCCGTTTTGGGCCCAATGCCGGGTACGCCGGGAATGTTGTCCACCGCATCGCCGACCAAGCCGAGCATGTCCACCACCTGGTCAACCCGCTTGATGTCCCAGTTTTGGCAGACCTCTTTTTCGCCCCAGATTTCGGCGTCGTTGCCTTGCTTGCCGGGTTTGTACATGAAAATATTGGGGCTGACGAGTTGCCCGTAATCCTTGTCGGGCGTGACCATGTAAATCGTGCAGCCGTGTTTTTCGGCTTTTTTGGCGACGGTACCGATGATGTCGTCCGCCTCGAAATTTTGCAGGGTAAGGATTGGGATTTTCCAGGCTTCGAGGATTTTGTGAATCCAGGGAATGGCGAAGCTGATGTCTTCCGGCTGCGCCAGGCGGTTGGCTTTGTATTCGGGAAACCAGGCATCCCGGAAAGTGCCGCCGGGCAAGTCGAAACTGACTGCCAGGTGAGTGGGCTTTTGGTTGTTGATTAAATCCAGCAAAGTGCGCAGGAAACCTGCGATGGCGCTGGTATTCCAGCCCTTGGAATTGATGAGCGGGCGGGCGATGAAAGCATAGTGGGCACGATAAACCAATGCGTGACCGTCGAGGAGAAAAAGACGCTTGTCGTTTGCCATGTCGAGTGAAAAATTTAGGCGGGGAAGGTAAGTAGTCGTTTGGGATTGTTTGAAATTGTTTGAGATTGTTTGAAATGGTTTGAACTCGTGTTTTACTTTTGCTGGAAACAACTTCACTCACCTTCAACGTAAGTTTATGAGGAGACTCACATTCGACGAAATACCAGACTGGGAACAGTTTGAAAACTTGGCGGCTGCCTATTTTCGGCACCAGGCAGAGGACACATCCAATAATGTGTTTCAGGTAGAAGTCATTCAAAGCGGCAAAGGCAGCGACGGCGGCAGGGATTTGCTGGTCAAATTTCTGGTGAATGACTCCGTGAAGCCATTTCTCAGGACTTGGGTAGTTCAGTGCAAATTTTACGAGCGAGACCTGAAAAAATCTGACTTGGCTGACATCAACATCCCGTCGTTGATTCATCAGCACAAGGCAGACGGCTATTTATTGATTTGTAAACGTGGCATTGTAAATACGTTTGCCACGATGTTTGATGACCTCAACAAGAACTGTAGATTTGACTATAGTTACGTTTGCTGGACGGGCGAGGAGTTCGTAGAAAAACTACTGGCTGCCTCGCCTGCGCTTCGGCAACAATTTTTCCCGGAATACTATTTTTACATTGAAAGCTTAAAAAAAATAAGTCAATGAAAGCCTTTATTTCACACTCCATCAATGATTCCGAACAATTCGTTTTGACGCTTCTTTCAGATAAACTGAGAGAGAAAGGATTCTCATTGACTTCGAGTTTTTCAGGACGATTCCCTTCCTCATCTCTCGATACGTTGGCTGCCATGCAAATAAAGGAGGCCAGCCTTTTCATCGGAATCATCACCGCTTCTGGGCTGAATCATCTAAAGGTGATTTCCGAACACAATTTGGCGGTTTCTATGAAGGTACCAGCACTTTTACTGGTAGAAAAAAACATTCAGATGCCGCCAGATTTCGTCAATTACAATGTCATATTTTTTAACCGGCAGTTTCCCTTTCAAGCTATCGAAGAAATAAACAGGAACATTCGTCATGTGACCAATACCACGGCTTATACTCAAAATGGTGCCTCCCAAAATGCAATTGCCTGGCTGTTTGGTGGATTGGCACTTATTGGTTTAATTACTTTGCTTTCTTCTTCAAAAGATTGATAGGGAAAATTCGAGAAAAATATTTTGGGCGGAACGGAAAAATGCCAGTTCGATGTTTGCATTACGCTTAGAAGCTCGAAGAATGGTTGAGCTTGGAGCGGAAATTACTTTGATTTGGCACAACTCAAATATTTATGGAGCAACTGAAAGCTTATCCAAACTTCATTGTGTCTAAAGCATTTGCCGAGAAATATGGCATCGTACTTTTTACCAGAAATGAATTCTTTAGTTTGTTAATCGAGAAATTGAATAACAAGAAAAGACTTTTTTTCTTTCAGGGTGATAATGTATGGCTTGTTGATAGTGAACTGTATGACAACATAACGCAGTTTGTGAAAAAACTCACCACCTCCGTTTTTCAGGCAATTCAAATCCA
>CAZHLB010000162.1:0-10709 GCA_964533005.1 uncultured Saprospiraceae bacterium | reverse complement strand
AAACAAGTTATTTTTCACACGTTCCTTAATAGCCAGAGCGTTCATTTCAGTTTGACAAATCTCGTCTTAGTCCTTCCTCCCTCACTTTCCACTTCTAAATAATACACCCCCGCCGTCAAGCCAGCCAGTTCAATTTCCAACTTCCCTTCGCCTGCCGGAAACGACTGTTCCCAACTGCGCACCAGCTTGCCATTCTGCCCGAATAAGTAAAAATGCACCGCCTTGCCATTGCTATTTTTCAACTGCACCGTCACCCGCTCCGCCGCCGGGTTCGGTGAAACTTGTACTTCAAAACCGGGAAAAACTTCTCCCGCTGCCGTCGCCGAGCCAAGCCTGAAATCCGTCACCCGTGGAAAATGGTCGCTCGCTGCCTGCGAATCATTTGCCTGCAAACCCAATGAATCCAAGCGTTCCGGCGACATCACTGCCGTGTTCAAGGTAAATGCTTTTTCCACCTGCATGACGCTTGCCGAGCAAATATGATAGTCGAGGCGGCTGGGTGGGAATTCGGAAGATGAATCTTCCCAGGTGTACGCCATGCGCTGGTCAGTCTGTCGGGCAACAATGTCCAGCAATTCCGACCCATCCCAGTCTAAAGCGCCGCCTGCACCGAAAATGCCCGTGTTCACAATATTGCCGGTGAGCAAAGTGGTGAGTTGCTGGCGGTCGCCGACTAGGTTCAGGTCGCCGCTCAGGACGAAAGGTGTGCCTTCCGGCAGGTCAATCACGCCGCCTGTCGTTTTTGCGTCGAGCATGAATTTGACGAAGGCATCCGCTTCGAGTTGCCGGGTGTAGTTGCCGTCGCCGCAGCATTTCAGGTGGGCGTTAACCAGCAGTAAATCAGTAGAATAGGCGTCGTTGGGCAGGTCAATCAAAGAAACGGTGAGGCGGTGATTTGGATAGACTTCCCAACTTTCCAGGATGGGAAATTTGGACAGGGTGATGTTCCCGGCGTCCAGTTTGACAGCGTTCCAACTCTGAAAATTGCCGAGCGGCACGGCTTCATTCATGAATGTTGCCGCCTGCCCGGTGTTCGTGCTCCAGCATTCGTTGAAAGTCACGATGTCCGGCTGGATAGCTGCAACGATGCGTTTGAAATGGTCCCGGCGTTCAAATTCGAGGAACCCGTCCTGCAAAACATTGTAAGTCATCAGGCGCAGCAGTTCCGGCTCGTCTTTTTTCAGGTCGGTCAAATCGAGCGATGGGGTGGGGGAGTTGTCGAAAACGAAGGGAAAAACAGTGCCTGCATTGGGCATCCAATCGCCGCCGGAACTGCGGTCTTTGAAAGCAATTTTGATAGCGTTGCCAGAAAAAAGCAGGTTCAAACCATCGGGTAAAGCATTTCTGCCGATGGCAATTTCAAACAAATTGCCGCTCACCGTCGGCTGGCTGCGAAAATGCAAGTCATTGAGCGACACGCTTTTCCAAGTGCTTCCAGTGAAAAAATCAGCCGTCAGCCAGCCCACCAAAATTTCCAGTTCAGCGCCCAAACCGTTGAATTGCTTGCCGGTATTGAGGTTGTTGTCCGTGTCCAAAAAAATGGAAATGGCGTTGTCGTCGGTCAGGTGAATTTCTTCCTGCGTCTCGAAGCGGAGAAACAAAAACTGCTCATCGTTGGCAACGGCGAAGCGGCGCAGGTCAACGGTTGAGCCGTCGCCGGTGGGGTCTTCGTGCTGCAAAGCCTCGCTCGTCCAGTCGTCGAAATGGCTGTCAATCGTGATGGGGAGAGATTGGGCATTGACTTGAATGTTGCCAAAAAACAAGCAGCCAAAAAGAAGGTATCTGATGCTCATGTGGACTGAAATTAAAACTTAAATTAAATAGTTGAGGGGTGGCCACCCCTCAAACAGATTTACATCTTCGCCAAGCTCTCCTCCAGCAGCCTGATTTTCTCCTGCCCATCCGCCAATTTCTTCCGCTCTCCTTCGACCACCTGGGCTGGCGCTCCGCTCACAAAGCGTTCATTGTCAAGCTTTTTCATCACGCTTTGGACGAAGCCTTGAAAATATTCAAGCTCTTTTGTCAACCGATCCCGCTCGGCTTCCCGGTCAATTTCGACCTCCATTTCGAGGTAATATTTCTCGGTGCCGGAAATGAAGTTGACGGCGTTAGCAGGCTCGTCTTTGGTCAATTCGATTTCAGAGAGGCTGCCCATTTTCAGCAGCATTTCTTCCAAACCTTCGGTGTCGAAAAGCGCCTCGGCGTTGTCCGTTTTTTCCACGAAAAGACGAAGCGGCTCCCGTTGCGAGATGCCTTTGTTTTGGCGTGTTTCCCTGATTTTGGTAATCACGTCTTTCGCTCGTTCCACCTGTTGAATGAAAGCGTTGTCGAAGCTGCTGCCGGTCGGGTAGCTGCTCACGATGCAATCTTCACCTGCCTCCCGCAGGCGCAGTTGATGCCAAATTTCCTCGGTGACAAAGGGCATGAACGGGTGCAAGGCGACAATCATTTTTTCAAAAAAGCCGATGGTGGCATCGTAGGTCGCCTGGTCGAGCGGCTCGTTTTGGGCGGGTTTGATGATTTCTAAGTACCACGAACAGAAGTCGTCCCAGATGAATTGGTACAAACTCAGAAGCACGTCGGAGAGGCGGTAGCTGGCAAAATTGGCTTCAACTTCCGCCAGGATTTTGTTCCATTTTTCTTCCAACCACTTGGCTGCCAGGCGATTGGCAAGAGGTTGCGAGATTTCCGCTGTCTCCCATCCTTTGATGAGGCGCAGGGCGTTCCACATTTTGTTGCAAAAATTCCTGCCTTGCTCGCAGAGCTTGCTTTCGTTCAAAACGGCTTTGGTCGCCTGGTCGAAGGGAGCGTCGAAAATGATGTCGTTGCCCGCCGAGCCGCTCGAAAGCATGCCGAAACGGACGCCGTCTGCGCCATAATTTTCAATCAGCGACAGCGCATCCGGCGAGTTTCCGAGCGACTTGGACATTTTGCGGCGCTTGTTGTCCCGCACCATGCCGGTGAAATAGACGTCCCGGAAGGGCTGCCTGCCTTTTTTTGCCGCCACCTCTTCGCCGAGGCATTCGTCCGCCCACTCGTAGCCTGCCATTATCATCCTGGCGACCCAAAAAAACATGATGTCCCAGCCGGTGACGAGGGTGTTGGTTGGATAATAATATTGAAGTTCATCCGGCTTTTCAAAGCCATCGAAGACCGCCAGGGGCCAGAGCCACGAGGAAAACCAGGTGTCCACCACGTCTTCATCTTGCTCTAAATCAGCGAGTTGCAAGTTGGGGTTGCTGGTTTTTGCGACTGCTTGCGCCAGCGCACCCTCCGCCGTTTCGTCCACAAAAATCACATCAACGTCACCTTCTTTCAGCCTGCCGCCGTCCGCCTTTTTCAAGTACCAGGCAGGAATTCGCTGCCCCCACCAAAGCTGCCGGCTGATGCACCAATCCCGCACATTTTCCTCGTTCAGCCATTGGTAGTACATGTTCCACATACTTTCCGGGTAAAATTTCACCTCGCCGGAGCGCACCGCTTCGAGGGCGGTTTTGGCAAAATCCTTCATATCGAGGAACCACTGCAAGGTCAGGCGAGGCTCGACGACGGCGTCAGTGCGCTCGGAGTGACCGATGTTGGTGCGGTAATCTTCGAGTTTGAGCAGGTAGCCGCCATCTTCGAGCAGCTTGCGGATTTTCTTGCGGGCGGCGAAACGGTCTTCGCCGACGAGAATCAAAGCGTTCTCGTTCAGCTTGCCGTCTTCGGTCAAAATGTCCACCACCGGCAGCTCGTGACGCTCGCCGATGGCGTTGTCGTTCAGGTCGTGCGCCGGGGTGATTTTCAGTGCGCCAGTGCCAAATTCCCTGTCCACGTAGCCGTCGGCGATGATTGGTATCGGCTTGTTAATCAACGGAATGAGGACGTTTTTGCCAACCAGGTGGCGGTATCTTTCATCGTCGGGATGCACCGCTACCGCAACGTCCGCCATGATGGTTTCCGGTCGCTGGGTGGCAATGACGATGCCTGCGCCAGGGTTGTCTTGCAGGGGATAATTGAGGTAAAAAAGCTGCGAGTTTTCCTCCTTGTAAATCACTTCCTCGTTGCTCAAAACCGTTTTCGCTTCGGGATCCCAGTTGGTCATGCGCAGCCCCCGGTAGAGTTTTCCTTTGCGAAATAAGTCCACAAAAACATGAACCACCGCCTTGGAAAGTGCAGGCTCCATCGTGAAGCGGGTGCGTTGCCAGTCGCAGCTTGCGCCGAGTTTTTTGAGCTGGTCGAGGATGATGCCGCCGTATTTTTCCTTCCACTGCCAGGCGTATTTCAAAAACTCCTCCCTCGAAATGTCGCTCTTTTTGATGCCCTCCTTGCGCAGCATCTGTACGACTTTGGCTTCGGTGGCGATGCTGGCGTGGTCGGTGCCGGGAACCCAGCAGGCGTTTTTTCCAAGCAACCTCGCCCGGCGGATGAGGATGTCCTGGATGGTGTTGTTGAGCATGTGCCCCATGTGCAAAACGCCGGTGACGTTGGGCGGGGGGATGACGATGGTGAACGGCTCCCGCTCGTCGGGTTCGCTGTGGAAATAGTTCATCTTTTCCCAGTGGGCGTACCAGTGAGGCTCTGTTTCTTTTGGATTGTAGCGAGTTGAAAGGGACATTTCGGATGTTGAAGTGGCAGGAGCGAGGCGGTTTTCGGAGGAAAATTTTGTAAAAATTTTCCTCCCAAAACCGCCTCCCTCCAAATACCCTGACTGAAATCGAGCGGCGAAGGTAGTGGTTTGAGGAAAAAAGGAAAGGCGATGCGGAGTGGTCGGCATCGCCTTTCGACTTGAATTTTGGATAGGGTAGAGGTCAAGCCTCTTGGTGGA
Source organism: uncultured Saprospiraceae bacterium (assembly GCA_964533005.1). GTDB lineage: Bacteria > Bacteroidota > Bacteroidia > Chitinophagales > Saprospiraceae > UBA6168. Next base: position 5,902 of record CAZHLB010000162.1, on the reverse strand, counting down.
CGAGCCAGCCTTTTTTCTCAAAAAGATGCTGGGCATCTTGCTCGAAAGCGGCGAGGTCAAAATCAGACATTTTTCGGGTGGGAAAATCTTTGAGCGAGGCAAGAAAAGTTTGCGCCATCACCGCTGGGATTTCTTCCGGCTCTAATTGCTCGACCAACTCATGGGACATCCTCTTTTCAACGATGAGCAACTTTTTTTTTCGGTAATATTTGATTTGCTCCGGGTGAAGAGCAGTTTCATAAGGTAGGACGATAAAAATGATTGCCAAGCGGATAAGGTCTTGCCCATATTCAGGCAAATTCAACCCCTGCTCGAGTACCTTAGAAAAATAACCAAGATTGTGCATGAGCTTCGGCTGATATTCATGCCAGGCAATGGTTGAAACAAAAAATGGGTCATTTTTCATGTTACTTTATTTAATCGTCCCGCTTGTTTCCCGGTGGTCGAATAAGCGGAACGTCTCTTGCTAGGTTTTCAGGATGAACGCCATAGCCAATTATTTTCCGGCGTTCTTCCCTTAAACACTCGGGCAAAGTAGCTCGAAGTTGAATGAAATAAATCAGCTCCTTGCCTTCCAATGAAGCCCCATATCTTCCTTTTTCGCCCAATGTAGTCACCCCGTATTTCCAAATTTGAAACTTGAGAAGGTAAATTGTCTGGGTACCAGGGCAATTAAAACAAGGATACCAACCATCTTCTCCCGCGAGCAAAACATACTGCTCTGCTTGCTCAAAGTTCCTCGGGTCTTTGTCAAGTTTCTTCTGCCTTTTTTCGGAAAGCCGAGGATTACCTTCCTTGTCCAAAACGAGGAAGTCCACTCCTTTGAACAAAATCAAAGCAAAAATAACAGCTCCTGCCCAGAAAAAAGGCGAGCGAAAAGGGCTTTTCCTTTGCCGGTGAATGACGGGCGGTTCAACGTGGCGCTTGGCAGGCTTTTCAATGACAGGTGGTTCGATGTCCATTTTGTGTCGGTTTTTGTTTCAAACTTCGCCAAAAGTAAAACCCAACAATGAAAACTCAGGGTCAGACAATCTCCTCCGGCATTTTCCTGTCCTCGATGCCCGTCACCCGCTCCAGTTCCTGCTCGATGAAGAGCAAGGTTTCCAGCTTCAAATTCCAGAGCCAGGTAACTTCCTCGCCCGTTTTAAGTTTGGCATTCAACACGTTGAAATAAGCATGGCGCAGGAATATTTGCTCGGTCGCCAGACGGTCAACCTGCCGCACAAATAATTGCTCGATATGGCTGACTTGATAAAAAACGAAAGGCAATAAATCCAGCGGTTTGTGCTCGATGCGGATGGTGTTTTTGTCAGCGGTGATGGTGGTCGTGTTGAGTAACAATGCGGCGAGTTTGAAAGGCAATGGCGTGTCCAAAAAATCAGGCACGAGCAGCCCGCCGAGGCGGTAGTTTTTTAGCCAGCGGATGGAGATGGTCAATTCATCTTTCAGCACCCGGAGCCGGAGAGATTCGGCGCCGTTTGGCAACCAGGTTTCCCGCCGGGTACGGGCAATTTCTTTGTTCACCGGGAAATAAAAATTGCAGGCGTAGCAGTAGGCAATATTGCTTTCACGAGTGGCGTCGCAGTCGGGGATGGGGCGCTTGCAGCGTTCGCAATGGATGAAATCAGGAGTCATATCGGCAGTTTATAGCGCCGAAATTATTGGAAAATGAGACTTGATGGAACACGGATTTGACGGGTGCGACGGATTTTTTTACGGATTTTACCAGGCACCAATCCGTGAAAAATCCGTCGCATCCGTCCAATCCGTGTTCCATCAAGTCTCACTTCGTGAAAACAATGCCCTTCGTCAAAACCGCCCCGCCTACCTGCACTTTCACCGTGTAAAACCCCGCCTGCAATTTCTCCGAGCGCACTTTGAATTGATTTTCAACCGAATTCAGAAAAGTCTCCTGCCAGACCCTCACCCCATCCAGCCTGAAAATTTCCACCTGCACATCGGCAGGCTGCGGAAAACGGTAGTGAATTTGGATTTCACCCTCCCTCGCCGGGTTGGGGTTCGCTTCGAGAAAACCCAATGTTTTTGCGGGTTCTGACGCAGACGAAAGCGTCTGGCAGGTCGTTCCGACGCCTTCTTCGATGGTGCAAAATTGATTCGTGTCCACCCGGGTAAAAGTTTCCACCACATCCGCCGACCACTCAACTATTAATGTGTCAATCACTGCCGCATCGCCCAAGCCAAAATGTACCCGCAAGCTGTTCGAGCCGCAAAAACTGTTTTGGCTCGACACTTCCCGGATTTGCCAGGTAGGAACGCCGCCAATTGTCGCCTTCGCCTTCACTTTTGCGCCGATGGCGGAGCGGTTCACGGTAGTTCCTTTCAAGTTCAGGCTAATCCAATTGTGCTGATTGCCAACGTTTTGGAACAAACCCTTGCCCGGTGCGCCGCCGCCTGCAATGAATAAATCCACGTCGCCGTCGTCGTCGTAGTCGCCTGCGGTGACGCCACGAGTTGCGGCTGAGACGAAGACTTGGTTGGTTTTTGTGAAGGTTCCGTCACCGTCGTTGAGGTACAAATAGTCAGGTGAACCACCCCCGTCCGTGCCGAGAAAAAGGTCGAGATCGCCGTCGTTGTCGAAGTCTTCCCAGACGTTGGTCAACCAGGCTGCCGGGTTGAAAGTTGCCAAATCGCTGCCCAGGTCGGCATCGGTGAGTTTGTGAAATGAGCCGCCATCGTTTCGGTAAAAATCGTTGGACTTGGTGTAGTTGGTGACGAAACCGTCGAGGTCGCCGTCGTTGTCGTAGTCTATCCAGTTCCAGTTTTGACCATCACGAGGGTCAGTGCAGACGAGCGGGCAGTCGGATTTCACCAAATCCGCCGAGCCGGTTTGCGCAAGCTGGTTGAAATAAATATTGTCCGGCGAGAGCTGGCTCACCTCGCCGCTGCCGATGAATAAATCGAGGTCGCCGTCCAAATCAAAGTCCGACCAACTGCCCACCGTGTAGGCGTCCAAGCCCGTCGTAACGTCGTTTTGCACTGCCGTGAAACCGCCTGCACCGTCGCTTTTGAAGAGGTAGTTTTCGTGCGAAACGCCAATAAATCCAGCCGGATGCACCGCCACGATGTCGAGCCAGCCGTCCGCATCGTAATCGCCGAAAGCAGCCGCCCAGGAATTTACATTCGTGGATTGCACGCCATTCACTTTTGAAAAGGTGCCGTTGCCATTGTTTTTGAACAGCGCCGAAGTTCGGTTCGCCAGATAGACATCCATCCAGCCGTCGTTGTTGAAGTCGCCCCAAGTGTTGCCGTCGTGCAGGTCGCCCGATTGGTGACCGCTTTCGATGCCGTGCTGCGAAGAAGGGATTTGGACGAAATTCCCGTTGCCGTCATTTCGAAACAGAAACTCGTCATTGGCAAAAAGGTCGAGGTCACCGTCGTTGTCGAAATCCACCCAGGTAGCGCCGGTGTAGCCGCCGGTGGGCGTGAAACTGACAATTGGATTGACGGCATCGGTGACTTTGGTGAAAATGTTCTGCCCGAAAAGACGAGCAGAACCAACAGTCAGGATGATTAAAAAAGCGAGGAAGTGTTGCGTAGCAATTTTCATGGTCAGTGATTTAGTAGCCGCCAAACTTGTTTGGCTGGCTCAGTTGCGTTGCAGCCCGCCAAACATGTTTGGCGGCTACGAAAGCGAGCTAAAATTGACTGCTGCAACTGCGCAGGCGGGTAAATCCTATAAAAATTGACTTGCAGGAAATAGAAATCGAAGAAAGACGACTTGTATTGAGCAATTAACCAACGGCTCCGTAGCAACGGGTTTTATACCCGTTTCGGAGAGTGGCGATAAGTCTTTCGCCACTCTCTGAAACGGGTATAAAACCCGTTGCTACGGAGCCGTTGGTTAATTGCTCAATTCAAACCTTTGATTTTCAAGAAGATATTATGTGGGTAATCAAGAGGGTTCCGAACCATGCCGACGTTTTGTGCAGCTAATAATCAGTGCTTTCCATTTCCGCTAACATGACTGGAAGCCGAGGCAGTCATTTTTTCCAAATGCAAACTCCGAAACTCCGAAGGCGAGACGCCAGCGCTTTCCTTAAAAATCTTGTTGAAAGAAGTCTTGTTGTTGAACCCCGCCTGAAAAGCAATGTCCATCACCGACAACTCGGCAAAGCCAGGATTTGCCAGCATTTTCTTCGCCGCAGCCACACGGTGCTCGTTGATGAAGCCGGTAAAATTTTTCCCAAACTGCTCATTGATGACCTGCGAAAGGTGATGAACCGACACGCCCAGCTGTTGCGCCAGCGAATTCAGGCGCAAGTCGTTGTCCAGGTGCGGCTGCTCTTTTTCCATGAAAACCAGCAACTTATCCCGAAGAGAAGCCGTGGCGGCAGGCGTCAGCGAGGAGTTTTGATACTTGGGCTGGAAAATTTTCTGCAAGGCTTGCCCGGCGAAAATTTCCGGTTGCCGGTAGCCCAAAAACCCGACGCCATAAATCATCACCGCCATCGCAAAGGCAATCGAATAGTCATGAAATAGGGTGAAATAAGGCGTCCGAACCAGCAGGTAATAAATCAAAAAGCCCAAAACGAAACCACTGTACAAGCCCAGCAACGTCCATTGCCAGCGGCGCTGAATGACATTTTCAGCCTGGTTTTCCCAAATAAAAATGCTCGCCAAAATGCCGTAGCCTGTCAGGTGAAGCAGGAAAATCGAGGCTAAAAAATTGCCGAATGCCACCGGCGAGGGAAACCACGAATGCCAGTGAGACAAGCGCAAAGCCACAAAAATCAAGGCAGGCAAGAAGTGAAACCCATCCGACCACCGGAATTTTTTACCGGCAATGCTTCTGAAATACAGCAAAAGCAGGGGCCCAAAAACCAGCGTCAGCGGCATGTAAATCCCTTGCACCAGCGGAAAATACTGCCCGTAGCGAGTCCAAAAACCCACGTAGTCAATCAGCGTCACCGCAAAAGCGAGGATGAAAAAACCGAGCAGGACATTCGCCCGGCGGTTGCCGGTTTTGTGAAGAAAAAGCAGGATGGCGAGGAAAATGCCTTGCCCGGCAGCTAACAAAAAGCAAGTCGTCCAGGTGTCGAGCGAAGGCGGAAGTTGATTCGGATTCATAGCTTCAATTGTTGATTGGTTTTGGTGGACTACCGTGCCGCCAAACTCCAGTTTGGCGGTGGATTACCGTGCCGCCAAGTTCCAGTTTGGAAGCACTGCAACCCACCGCCAAACTGGAGTTTGGCGGCACGGTTTCACCCAAGTTTGAACCCCCAACAATCAGCAATTGACAATTAACCATCACCAATTTTTTCGGGAAAATGTCGCAGACTTTGCCGGAGAAAAAATCCGGCTATCTTTGCCCGCCATTTTTAAAAACTTGAAAATCTGAGTGCAATGAAAGATAATGTTCATCCGAAGAATTACAGGCTGGTCGTGTTCAAAGATTTCTCCTGCGACGTAGCCTTTATGACCCGCTCCTGCGTCAACACGAAGGACTCCATCACCTGGGAAGACGGCAAGGAATACCCGCTTGTCAAACTGGAAATTAGCTCGGCAAGCCACCCGTTCTTCACCGGCAAAATGAAATTCGTGGACACCGCCGGTCGTATTGATAAGTTCAACAAGAAATTCGGGAAGACCAAGTTCGCAAAAGCGGAAGTGGAAGAAGAAGCGGAGACCGAAGCTTAAAGCGGGAACCGCAGTTTCAATTTCCCAATTTCAAAAAAGCCTCGGCTGCCAGTCGAGGCTTTTTTATTGCCACAAAGCAGCCAACGGCAGGTGAGTTATCGTTGAAAAAGCAATTTTTGCAAGCCGGTGCAGCCGTCCAGTCCAGTCAGCACTCGAAGTGCTGACAGGACTTCCCAACTGTCCAGTCAATTTCTTCCCCTATGAGAAACATTATCCTCTTCGATAACGAGACCAGAGACCAACT
>CAZHLB010000161.1:0-10857 GCA_964533005.1 uncultured Saprospiraceae bacterium | reverse complement strand
GAGCATCAATTATCCCATTGGTTCGGAGACTTTCGAGCACGACGGGCGGGGCAACGTGACCAAAATTACAAACGCCCTCGGCAAGGCAACGACCATTGCCTACAATGCGCTTTTTAAAGTTCTTTCCGTCACCGACGCTTTGGGGAATGCCATTACTTATGCGTATGACGCAAATGGAAATGCCATTTCGGAAACGTGGCCCAGCGGAGCAGCTAAAACATTTACTTATGATGCACTGAATCGCCTGACCGCCGTGACCTGGGGCGGCGATGCGACAACTTATAATTATGACGATTTTGGAAACCTGGCGAGCATAACCGATGCAAATGGAAACACGACGAGCTACGAATATGACACTCGTGGCTTATTAATTACCGAAACGGATGAATTGGGAAATGCCTTTTCTTACACGTATGACGGCAACTACAACGTGCTTTCCAAAACCGATGCGAATGGCGACGTCACCACCTATACTTATGATGCCCTCGACCGCATTCTGAGCAGAACATACTTGGAAAATACCGACCTTTTCACGTATGACCAAATGGGCAACCTCGTCAATGCGAGCAATGACGATATCAGCATATCATATACTTACGACGGCAGAAACCGCCTGCTTTCCAAGACGGTGGGTACCTGGGGCAAAACGGTGAATTATGCCTATAATAATGCAGGCAATCGCATATCCATGACCGACCCTTCGGGCAGCATAACCACCTATATTTATGACGGAAACAACCGCTTGACCAGCCTGACCAATAATTTGGGAACAACCACTTTTACCTTAGATGCAGCCGGGCGGGTAATTCAGCAAAATAACCCGAATGGCACTTATTCCACTTACAATTACAACGACGCCGGGCAGTGGACGGGGGCGAGCCATTTTAATGCGGCAAATGCGATGCTGTCGAGTTATGTTTATACTTATGACGACCACGGAAACCGCCTGAACATGACCGACCACAACGGCGTGGTGCGCCAGCATTTTTACGATGAATTTAGCCGCCTCGACAGCGTGAATTATGGCAATGGCAACACGGAAACATTCGATTTCGACGATGCCGGAAACAGGATTATGCGCCGGGAAAACGGCGTTCCCGAAACATATACTTACAACGTCGCCAATCATTTGCAATCCGTCAGTTCCTTCAATTATATCTTCGACGACAACGGCAATATGACCGGAAAAATAGAGAGCGGCGACACCCTATTATATGTCTATGATTCGCAAAACCGGCTGGTTGAAATTAACCATCCCGGCGGTGGGCAGCAAACCTATAAATACGACCCCTTCGGAAATAGAATCAGCGCAACCGACACGGCAGGCGACCAGACCCGGTTCTTTTATGACCACGCCAATATCCTGCTCGAATTGGATGAATCGGCAAATACGCTGGCGAAATATGCGTCGGGTTTGTCGCCGGATAGCTGGCTTTCGATGCAGCGGGGCGGGAGCTCCTATTTTTACCACAAAGACGGGTTGGGAAGCATCGTGCAATTGTCGAACAGCAGCGGGGCGGTGGCGCAAAGTTATGCCTACAATGCTTTCGGAGAAATCACCAGCCAGACGGGTAGCGTTGAAAATCCATTCGCTTTTGCAGGCAGGGAACTCGACAGCGAGAGCGGTTTGCAAAATCACCGCACCCGCAATTACGACCCGTCCACCGGCAGGTTTACCTCCGAAGACAATTTCTTCGGCGTGTTGCGCCGCCCGGCGACTTTGAACAAATATTTGTACGCCGAAAACAACCCCGCCAGCTATGTTGACAACAATGGACAGATTGCCTTCATCCCCATTTTGTGGTACGCTGGCGCAGCATTGGTTGGAGCGGTGGCAGGGTGGGGGGCAGGCTCGGCAATCAACAGCCAGCGAGATTTTCACACCAAAAGGAATTGGCACAACCGAACTCCTACCTCCAGCCCGCCGGGTCCCGAATGGGAAAAACAGCCGGACTGGAAAAATGCTTTTCACCAACCGGACAACGTGACCGAAGACAACCCGTATCCCAATAAAAAATACCTCTTGCCTGACGAAAATGGCGGCTCCTCGGAAGCCATTTTGCAGCCCGACGGCACGTACCTGAATACGGGTCCAAAACAGGGCACGTATAATTATTACAACCCCGACGGCTTCTGGTCGAGTACCGGGCATTTTCTCTGGGACGTTTCGCCCCACTTTTTCAACGACAACTACGAAGACTGCGACGAGGACGACGACGGCGACGGCATCCCCAATCATCAAGACCCCGACTATGGCGACGAATTTGGCTTCCCCCGCGTCCATGCCACCGACCCTAACCTCATCGCCGGGCAGGTCGGCTACGATTCCATCGAGCATTGGGTGAGCGTTCACGACAACCTCGGCTACACGATTTATTATGAAAACGACCCGGACTTCGCCACTGCCCCGGCACAAATCGTCCGCATTGACTTGCCGGTGGATTCCAATTTGAACATTTACTCGGTGCGGCTTGGCAATTTCGGCTTCGGTCAGTTCAACTACACCGTGCCCGAAAACACCACTTTTTACCAGCAAAGACTGACCGATACGGAAGATTCGCTTGGCGTCCACGTGGACGTGACCGCTGGGATTGACGTGGTGAACAACAAGGTTTTTTGGCTTTTCGAGAGCATTGACCCTGCCACCGGGTTGCCGCCGGAAGACGCTTTGGTTGGTTTTCTGCCGGTCAACGATACCTCGGTCAACATTTACAACGACACCCTGCCGAAGAAGGGCGAGGGCTATGTTTTATTCACCGTCATCCCGCAGGAAAGCCTCGTCACCGGCGATTCCGTGCGGGCGCAAGCCTCCATCATTTTCGACATCAACGCTCCGCTCGAAACGAACACCTGGCAGAACATGATTGACGCCTTTGCGCCAACGAGCGACTTGGACGACCTGCCGCCAGCCTCCCCCGGCATCACGGTCAACCTGAGTTGGTCGGGCACGGACGACCCGGGTGGGACGGGCGTGGCATTTTATGATTTGTACGTGTCGAAAGACGGAGCGCCTTTCCTGCTTCACGCTTCGCAAATTGACACGACGGCATACTTGTTTTCCGGCGCAAACGGCTCGACCTACGAATTTTACACCCGTGCGACCGACAACGTCGGCAATGTGGAAGAAGAAAAACTGGCGGGCGACGGCGGCGAAATCCTGCTCGGCGACGGCTGCGTGACGAACCTGACTTTGAGTGGCGTGACCCTGGTTAGCGGCAACTACCGCTCCTCCGGGCAACTGACTGCAAACAACATCACCATCGCCACCCCTTTGAACGTGACCTTTCTTTCGGACACGGCGATTTTGATACAGAACAATTTCATCGTGGAATTGGGGGCGGAGTTCGAAGCGAGAATCGAGGCTTGCCCGCCGAGTTTCGGAAGTCCGGGTGGCGGGGGGATTTTCAAAAAGAAGAAAAATAAGGTGAAAAGGAAGTGAAGTGGAGCGTAGAAATGTCATCTGAAAAAAAATGAAATTTTTTTTCAGATGACATTTCTGAGCCACATCTGACAAACCAATCCAGCATGAACTTTAAAAATTTTTACCTGACCTTCCTGGCGCTCCTCCTTTCGGCAAGCGCCGCCCTGTCGCAAAAAAACCTCGTCAAGCCCAACGTGCAATCGCACTACGGCGTCAGCGTCAACACCTATTCCGGGGCGCTTTTTTACCAGCGGCAAGACTTGTTCATCCCCGGCAGGGGGCTGTCGCTGGACATCAATTTCAGCTACAGCAACGTCAGCAAAGACAAAGATTGGGGCTACGGCAGGGGCTGGACGCACAGCTACAACATGTCGTACTACATGGATACGACCGACATCGTCATCGTCCATGCCGACGGCAGCCGCAATCGCTACGTGCCCAACGGCAGCGGCGGCTGGCTTTGCCCGACGGGCAATTTCGACTCGCTGGAACAGTACCAACCCAACCAATTCCGCCTGACCAACCGGGAAGGCATGAAGTATTTCTTCGACAACAGCACCCACAAAAAGCTCACGAAAATCGAAGACCGCAACGCCAACGCCATCACCCTGAGCTACACCGACACCCTGCTCACTTCGCTGACCGACCCTTCCGGGCGTTTGGTCAACCTCACCTGGGTTGCCAGTCGCCTGAACAAAATCGCCGACCCGAACACGACGCCTGCCCGCCTGATTACTTTCCAGTACGACATTCAGGGCAACCCTATCAAAGTGACCGACCCGCTCGGCAATTTTGTGCAATACGAGTACGATGACGAGTACAAAATGACGACGGTAGTCAATGAAAACGGGGCTGCGTTGAGCATTGAATACAATTCGGTGTCGTCGGTGCGGCGGCTGGTTTCGTGCGTGGGCATTCAGCAGTTGACGTACAATTATGAGTTGCTGAAGACTTACGTGGTGGAAAAAGTGAGCGGTGCGGAGCAAATCACGACCTATCAATACGATACGCTGGGCAGGCTGGAAGAGCAAATTGGCAACTGCTGCGGGGTGAACGTGCAATTCGAGTACGACGCCGACAACAACGTGACCAAGCGGGTGGACGCCAACGGCAATGCCACGACTTTTACCTACGACAGCCGGGGGAATTTGCTGACGGAAACCGACCCGCTCGGAAATACGATGAGCTACACTTACACGGCGAATTTTAGCCAGGTGGCGAGCGAGACGGATAGGCTGGGGAGCACGACGGTTTATACTTATGATGGGAATGGGAATTTGACGCAGGTGAGCAGACCGCTGGGGGTGAATGAGACATTTACTTACGATGGTTTCGGGAATTTGCTGACGTTCATAGACGCCAGGGGCAACACGACCACGAACACCTACGATTCACACGGAAATCGAACCAGCGTCACCAATCCTTTGAGTGGCGTCACCACTTTCACTTACGACGGCGTGGGCAACATCCTGAGCATGACTGACCCGAAAAACCAAACCACGACCGCCGAATATGACCTGCTCAACCGCCAGACAAAATTGACCAATCCACTGGGCGGCGTGACCGAATTTGAATACGATGCGGTCGGAAATCAGACCTCGTTTAAGGATGAAAACAACCACGTCACCGAGCTTTCCTTTGACGCCCTCAACCGGCTGACTTCTACGACCGACCCGCTGGGCAACACTTTCACCTACAAGTACGACGAAAAAGGAAACGCCACCGAACTCAAAGACCGAAACGGCAACAAAACCAAGTTGGAATACGACGAACTGAACCGCCTGGTGAAAAAAACGACCCCGGCGGGCGATGTGACGGTTTACAATTACGATGGCGTGGGCAACCTGACTTCGGCGACTTTGCCCGGCGGCAACGATGTAAACCTGAGTTACGACCCGCTCAACCGCCTGGTTTCCATCAGCGACAACCTCGGCTCCATTGCATCCTATGCTTATGACAAAAACTCCAACCGCACCCTTGCCACGGACGGAAATGGCAATTCGACCCGGCATTTTTTCGACGCCCTCGACCGGCTGATAAAAACGGAAGACCCCGCCGGGCAAGCCATTCTGTTCACCTACGACGCCAACAGCAACCTCACCCAAACGAAAGACCGTCGAAACCAGACTTCCATTTTCACTTACGATGCCCTCGACCGCCGCATCACGAGCAAAGACCCGCTGAACAATATCGCCACTTTTGCTTACGACCCGAACGGGAATTTGCTCACTCTCACCGACGCCAAAGGCAATGTCACCACATACACCTACGACACTCGCAACCGCACCATTTCTGAAACTTACGCCAACGGCAACGTCCGTTCTTACACCTACGACCCCGTCGGCAACATCGCTTCAAGGACGGAGCCAAACGGCGGCACGGTCACTTTTACCTACGATGCCGCCGACCGCCTGACAAGCCGCACTTATCCTGGCAGCATCACGGAGACCTACACTTATGATGCGCAGGGCAGGATGCTCACGGCAACCAATGCTCACAGCACGGTCAGCCTCATTTACGACGGCGCTGACCGCCTCGTTAGCGAGACTTTGAACGGGCGCACGACTTCGTACAGCTATGCGCCGAATGCTTTGACCCGCCAAATCAATTACCCCGGCGGCAAACAAGTGCTCGAAACCTACGACGAGCGGGCAAGGCTCATCCGCCTCGACGACAATTCCTTGCCCTCCGACCCGCTGGCTGAATTCATCTACGACCCTGCCAACCGCTTGCTGGAGTTGATTTATGCCAATGGTACGGGCAGTGAATTTGGTTACGACATCAATTCCAACTCCATCCAAATTGACCATAGCCTGAGCGGCAGCCCCGTCCGTTTTCAATACGACCACGACGCCAACGACAACAAGCTCTTCGAGCAAAACGTCAACCAGCCAACCAAGTCCAACCAGTTCATTTATGACATTTACAACAGGTTGACCCAATTCAAAACCGGCACACTTTCCGGCAGCAACATTCCCGCCCCGGTTGACAACATCCTGTACAATTATGACGCCGCCCACAACCGCACGACCTCCGTGCTCAACGGCGCAACTACGACTTACGCCAGCAACACACTCAACCAATATACCATGCTTTCCGGCGCAATGAGCGCCTCGCTGACCTACGACAACAATGGCAACCTGCTTGCAGACGGGCTTCATACTTATTCCTATGATTTTGAAAACCGCCTCTCGGCGATTGACGGCGGAGCGACGGGCAAGTATTTCTACGACGCCCTCGGCAGGCGCATTTTGAAAGTAGTGGGTGCGGATTCAACCTTCTTTTTCTACGCTGAAACCAAAGTCATCGAAGAGCTTGGAAATGGGGGAGCGCTCGAAGCGGCTTACGTTTTCGGAGAAAAAGCGGATGAAGTTTTGACGATGGAGCGTGGCGGCAATCGCTACTTTTTTTACCAAAATGCCCTGGGTTCGGTCACGCATGTTGCCAATTCCACCGGGGCGCTGGTCGAGCGTTACGAGTATGATGCCTACGGTAACGTTGCTTTTTTCAATGGTGCGGGCGCTTCGATTCCGGTTTCCGCCATTGAAAATCCGTGCCTGTTTACCGGGCAACGATGGGATGCCGAATCGGGGCTTTACTTCTACAAATCACGGTATTACTCGCCCCGGCTCGGCAGGTTCCTGCAAAGAGACCCGCTCGATTACGTGGATGGTCCCTCGCTTTATGAATATGCCTACAGCAATCCCGTCAATTTTACCGACCCGCTGGGGCTTTGCAGCACTCCTTGCAACAAAAAACCCTGGTGGGAAACGCCGCTCGATTGGTTCCAGACAGGGCTTGACGTAGCTGGCTTGATACCTGGCGTGGGCGAAATTGCAGACGGACTGAACGCAGGCATTTATGCCGCAAGAGGAGATTACGTCAATGCCGCGCTGAGTGCGGCAGCTATGATTCCGGGAGCGGGATGGGGAGCGACGGCAGCGAAATACGCCAACAAAGCCGACAATTTTGCGGACGCCGCCCGTGCAGTTTCCAAAGTTGCCGACGGAAGGCCACCCATTATCATCGGAGAAAACATGGCAAGAGTCAAAGCCTACGCCGATGATGTGGGAGGACACGCATACCAGCCCTGGAAAAATGACCCCTTCGATTATGACTTGGGAATGAGAAGAAATGAAAGATGGATTCAAGACCAAATGCGGGACGGTAGAGAAATCATTGACATCGGGCCCGATTTCCAGCGGCGGGCAGAAAGGGCTCGCCGAGGAGAAAAGGAAGCCAGCGATTTTTATGAAATGGAAAGAAGAAGAACCAAGGACTACGAAAACTACCGCAAAGAATTTGACCGGAACGGCAAATACAATGACGGCAAGGAAGGCGCACGACCTCCGAGAAAGGATGGCGGTTGCAGGTAAATTAAGGGAAGACGAAGACCAGTTAGCACTTCAAGTGCTAACTGGTCTGTTCTCACAACCAAGGTTTTTATGAAGCATGACCACCAAATCCAAGTGGAAAACCTGGTCAAAGAAAGATTCGCCTTTCTGAAAACCGACTGGGGTTTTGGCAAGCCCAAATGCAAGCATTGGTCTTTATTGACGCAGTGCAAGTTCAGTTCCGATACCCTGGAAATCGAGATTGACGTGGATTGGCGAGACGTGATTCCCGACGTGGTAATTCTTAAAAAAGGAGAAACCAAACGGCATTACCTTTTTCATTTTTCCCCGGAAATCAAGGAGTTGACAGGCGAAGACCCTTCCTATTTTTCTCCCAGGCGGTTTGAAAACCTGGAAGAATTGCTTCGCCATCTGGAATATTTAAGCCGGTTGCTAAAAACGGCGATGCCTGTCATCGTGCGAAAATTAGCAGCTTGAAATCACTGAAAATGAAAGCGAAATCACTCAAGCAGCAAAGCGTCTTTTTTGTCTTGCTCTTTTGCCTGAGCCTTTCCAACCTCACCCTTGCCCAACCCTGCGGCGGCGGCGACGACCGGGGCGGCTTCGGATGCGCACTCCTCGTCCTTGCTGGCGCAAAACCCCCCGGCGACCCCTTCGGCTTCCCCCGCGTCCACGCCGTTGACCCCAACCTCATCGCAGGTCCCGTCGGTTACGACTCCATCGAGCATTGGGTCAGCGTTCACGACAACCTGGGCTACACCATTTATTTTGAAAACGACCCGGACTTCGCCACCGCCCCGGCGCAAGTCGTTCGAATTGACTTGCCGGTGGATTCCAACCTGAACATCTACTCGGTGCGCCTCGGCAACTACGGCTTCGGGCAGTTCAATTACACCGTGCCGGAAAACACCACTTTTTACCAGCAAAGACTAACCGACACGGAAGACTCGCTCGGCGTCCACGTGGACGTGACCGCCGGGATTGACGTGGTGAACAACAAGGTTTTCTGGCTTTTCGAGAGCATTGACCCTGCGACCGGGTTGCCGCCGGAAGACGCTTTGGTCGGTTTCCTGCCAGTCAACGACACCTCGGTCAATATTTACAACGACACCCTGCCCAAGCGGGGCGAGGGTTACGTCCTGTTCACCATCATCCCGCAAGAAACTTTGGTCACCGGCGACTCGGTGCGGGCGCAAGCCTCCATCATTTTCGACATCAATGCTCCGCTCGAAACCAATATCTGGCAAAACATGATTGACGCCTTCCCGCCAACCAGCCTGATGAACACCCTGCCAGCCAGCGCACCCGGCAACAGCGTGACCCTGACCTGGTCGGGCACGGACGACCCCGGCGGCACGGGCGTGGCATTTTACGACCTGTTCGTATCGAAAGACGGAGCGCCTTTCATGCTTCATGCGTCGGAGATTGACTCCACCGCTTATTTGTTCAGCGGAGCGCCCGGCTCGACCTATGAATTTTACACTTTGGCAACCGACAACGTCGGCAACCGGGAAGAAGAAAAAACGGCGGGCGAAGGCGGCGAAGTCCTGCTCGGCGACGGTTGCGTGACGAATCTCACCCTCAGCGGCGTCACCCTCAGCAGCGGCAACTACCGCTCCGCCGGGCAACTGACTGCCAACAACATCACCATCGCCGCCCCGCTGGACGTGAAGTTTTATTCCGACACGGCGATTTTGATTCAAAATAATTTCAGCGTGGAATTGGGAGCTGAGTTCGAAGCTATAATCGAGGTTTGCCCACCCAGCTTTGGAAACCCCGGCAGCGGCGGTCTTTTCAAAAGGAAAAATGGGAAGAAGCGCAAATGATTCAATGTCACCTGCCTCAAATTTTTGCCCGGTGATGTAGCTCTTGCCGCCAAATGTTTTTCTCTCCAATTCAAACAAATGAAAGCAACGATAGACCCGCCGCTCATTGACCGAGGAATTGGTCGGTTCGACGTGCAAGACGACGCCGGGCGTCTTTTTCCAGGTCAGGTCTTTTTCCAGCCAAAATTTGACCGTCGAGGCGGGCAGAAAAATCCAGCCGAAAAGGCTGCCGATGGTGAAAAACGCCCAGCCGAATAGTTGGAACACCCCACCAAACAGGATGGTGGCTTTGGTGAAAATGTCCAACTGGCGGGGGGGAAGGTCTCGGAGGTGGTGGCTGGCAGGATTTGTTGGCATGGCGACGACGGATTGAAATGGTCAAAAGCAGGTTGGGCTGTTTCCTAAACCTGTGCGAAAATGCAAAATAGCACTGACACCCTGCCTAAGCGGGGCGAAGGTTTCGTCCTGTTCACCATCGTCGGCGAGCACTTCCATTTGAGCGAGGACTGCGACAGAATGAGTTATAGCTATTTGTTACTGTTAGCCTTGTCGGCGAGCACTTCCATTTGAGCGAGGACTGCGACACTCGAGCCGTCTGAAAGTGCCGTGGATGCTGCGAGGTCGGCGAGCGCTTCCATTTGAGCGAGGACTGCGACTTATAAGCTGAATATCTCCGAATCATTTAATTTGTCAGCGAGCACTTCCATTTGAGCGAGGATTTAATTTTGTTGCAGTAGCATTTTCCTGCTCATAAGCTTGCGCAGCGGCGCAGGCATATTCTCTTATCCAACCATCTTTTTTCTAAACATGACCAACCACTTTGCCTTCCTCATCGGCGTACAAGACTATAACTTCCTTCAACCACTGCGAACCCCGCTCAACGACATCCTTGATATAGGGCACGTATTAGATAGAAATTTTGGCTACACTGTTTTTGCCTGCGAAAATCCTTGCCTTGATGACCTATCCTCCTTCATGGAGCAAATGACAGCGGAATTAAGCGCCGCCGCCGCTCCCCATGACCAGTTCGCCCTCCTATACTTTGCAGGGCACGGCATCGCCCAGGATAGCGAAACAGGCATCCGAGGGTACCTCATTCCAAAGAACGGAAGGCGGGATGACAAGGCAACTTGGTACTCGATGGAGGATTTACTGAATGCGGTTGAAAAATTGCCTTGCCGCCATACCCTTATTCTGCTCGATTGCTGTTTCAGCGGTTCACTTCGTTGGGCAAGCAAGCACCGGGCAATCAGTG